>NZ_VWWH01000238.1:0-235 GCF_011753045.1 Burkholderia sp. Ap-955 | reverse complement strand
GCCCGTGACGGTGCCCGCTGCAATTCAGCTGCAACGAGACAATGCGACGAAGGGAGAAAACCGCTGAGAGCCTTGATAGGCTTGGCGCGCCCGGCTGGGATCGAACCAGCAACCCCTGCCTTCGGAGTTTTACCGACGTTCCCCCCGCCCTTGCCCGGCAAGGGCTCGACACGCGTCGCACGGCGCAAAACCAAGGCTGCACAAGGTCAATCAAGGCCGCCCCGGCTCACGCCAG
>NZ_VWWH01000237.1:0-352 GCF_011753045.1 Burkholderia sp. Ap-955 | reverse complement strand
CGCGGCGCTCGGCAATATCTACGTGGTCAGCGATCTGGTCGCGACCGCGCAGACCTATTTCAGCGACACGGCACTGACGGTCGCGTATCTCGGCCGGGGCCGGATCGAGGTGACCGGCACGGCCGCGGCCGTGCGCCCGCGCGACGACGGCTTGACCGTTCCGGGCTCCGGGAGCGGTCCGGCCGCGCGCGAACGCGTCGCGCAGATCGTCGCGGGCGTCGACAACGCGGCGCTCGGCAATATCTACGTGGTCAGCGATCTGGTCGCGACCGCGCAGACCTATTTCAGCGACACGGCACTGACGGTCGCGTATCTCGGCCGGGGCCGGATCGAGGTGACCGGCACGGCCGCG
>NZ_VWWH01000236.1:0-419 GCF_011753045.1 Burkholderia sp. Ap-955 | reverse complement strand
AGAAGTGGCTAGTCTAACCGCAAGGAGGACGGTCACCACGGTAGGATTCATGACTGGGGTGAAGTCGTAACAAGGTAGCCGTATCGGAAGGTGCGGCTGGATCACCTCCTTTCCAGAGCTTCTCGCAAAGTTGAGCGCTCACGCTTATCGGCTGTTGATAAAGACAGAAAGACTGTCTGTTAGCGGTTTAATCGGTTATAATGCCGGCCGCTTTCGATAATCCTCAATGACAAACATTCGAATGAAGTTTGGTTCGAGTTTTTCTCATTGGCGATTGAGCCAGTCAGAGCGGTACGTAGTACGTATCGGCTGTCGTTCTTTAACAATCTGGAAGAAGTAAGTAATTTGGATAGCGGAAGCGTCTTGAGATGGACGTGAAAACTATCCGGGTTGTGATTGTATCGATGTATCTCAAGATG
>NZ_VWWH01000235.1:0-525 GCF_011753045.1 Burkholderia sp. Ap-955 | reverse complement strand
TGCAGATCGGCGCGCCGGGCGAGGTGTACGAGTTTCCGAACAGCCGCTTCTCGGCCGAGTTCATCGGCTCGACCAACCTGTTCGAGGGCCGCGTGGTCGAGGACGAGCCCGATCACATCTTCGTCGAAAGCGACGATCTCGAAGCGCGGATGTACGTGAGCCACGGCGTCACCGGCCCGCTCGGGATGCCGGTCGGCATCTCGGTGCGCCCGGAGCGCATTCACGTGTCGCGCGAAAAGCCGGGCTCGAAACACAACTGGGCGCGCGGCGTCGTGACCGACATCGCGTACATGGGCAGCTACTCGCTGTATCACGTGCGCCTGCCGAGCGGCAAGACGGTCGTGTCGAACCTGTCGAGCTCGCACCTGATGAACGACAACGCGCCGGCGTGGAACGATGACGTGTTCGTGTCGTGGTCGCCGGCCAGCGGCGTCGTGCTGACGCAGTGAGGACGCCACGATGAGAACCTCCGCTTCCAATCCGTCCGCGCCGGTGCCGACCGGCGCCGCGAGCGCCGGCACCGGC
>NZ_VWWH01000234.1:0-560 GCF_011753045.1 Burkholderia sp. Ap-955 | reverse complement strand
CGTGTACTCGTTCAACGAGTCGAAGCTGGTGACGGTGTGGTCGGGCTTCTCGCTGAAGTGGTACTCGGCGCTGCTGGACGACGACGAGCTGCTGACCGCCGCGTGGCTGTCGCTGAAGATCGGCCTGTTGACGGCCACCGCGTCGGTCGTGATCGGCACGTGGGCGGGCTTCGTGCTCGCGCGCTTCGGCCGCTTCAAGGGCTTCACGCTGTACACGGGGATGATCAACGCGCCGCTGGTGATTCCGGAAGTGATCCAGGGTATCTCGCTGCTGTTGCTGTTCGTTGCGCTGGAGCAGATGTTCGGCTGGCCGAAGGGGCGCGGGATGGTGACGATCTGGATCGGTCACGTGATGCTGTGCGTGTCGTACGTGGCGATCATCGTGCAGTCGCGCGTGAAGGAGATGAACAAGTCGCTGGAAGAGGCGGCGCTGGATCTCGGTGCGACGCCGCTGAAGGTGTTCTTCGTGGTGACGCTGCCGCTGATCTCGCAGGCGCTGCTGTCGGGGTGGCTGCTGTCGTTCACGCTGTCGATCGACGACCTGGTGCTGTCGGCGTTCC
>NZ_VWWH01000233.1:0-563 GCF_011753045.1 Burkholderia sp. Ap-955 | reverse complement strand
CATCTTGAGATACATCGATACAATCACAACCCGGATAGTTTTCACGTCCATCTCAAGACGCTTCCGCTATCCAAATTACTTACTTCTTCCAGATTGTTAAAGAACGACAGCCGATACGTACTACGTATCACTCTGACTGGCTCAATCGCCAATGACAAAGATTCGACTCAAGTCGAATGCTTGTCATTGAAGATTGGTGGAGGCAGACGGGATCGAACCGACGACCCCCTGCTTGCAAAGCAGGTGCTCTCCCAGCTGAGCTATGCCCCCATTGAGTACAGATGACCTCAGGTGTGTTACCGCCAGACAATGGTGGGTCTGGTTGGATTCGAACCAACGACCCCCGCCTTATCAAGACGGTGCTCTAACCGACTGAGCTACAGACCCCTGAGTCTGTCTTTAAATTTACAGCCGATAAGCGTGAGCGCTCAACTTGTGCGAGAAGCTCTGGAAAGGAGGTGATCCAGCCGCACCTTCCGATACGGCTACCTTGTTACGACTTCACCCCAGTCATGAATCCTACCGTGGTGACCGTCCTCCTTGCGGTTAGACTAGCCACTTCT
>NZ_VWWH01000232.1:0-749 GCF_011753045.1 Burkholderia sp. Ap-955 | reverse complement strand
GTAGTGATCGTATCGGCCGCGCGGACCGCGGTCGGCAAATTCGGCGGCTCGCTTGCGAAGATTGCGGCGCCCGAGCTGGGCGCGACGGTGATCCGCGCGGTGCTGGAGCGTGCGGGCGTGAAGCCCGAGCAGGTCAGCGAAGTGATCATGGGCCAGGTGCTGACGGCCGGTTCCGGGCAGAACCCGGCACGGCAGTCGCTGATCAAGGCCGGGCTGCCGAGCGCAGTGCCGGGGATGACGATCAACAAGGTGTGCGGCTCGGGCCTGAAGGCCGTGATGCTGGCGGCGAACGCGATCGTCGCGGGCGACGCGGAGATCGTGATCGCGGGCGGCCAGGAGAACATGAGCGCGTCGCCGCACGTGCTGCCGGGCTCGCGCGACGGGTTCCGGATGGGTGACGCGAAGCTGGTCGACACGATGATCGTCGACGGCCTGTGGGACGTGTACAACCAGTACCACATGGGCATCACGGCGGAGAACGTCGCGAAGGAGTACGGAATCACGCGCGAGGAGCAGGACGCATTCGCGGCGCTGTCGCAGAACAAGGCGGAAGCCGCGCAGAAGGCCGGCCGCTTCGACGACGAGATCGTGCCGGTGGCGATTCCGCAACGCAAGGGCGAGCCGCTGCAGTTCGCCACCGACGAATTCGTGCGTCACGGCGTGACGGCGGAATCGCTGGCCGGGCTGAAGCCGGCGTTCTCGAAGGACGGCTCGGTGACGGCGGCGAACGCGTCGGGGCTGAACGACGG
>NZ_VWWH01000231.1:0-677 GCF_011753045.1 Burkholderia sp. Ap-955 | reverse complement strand
GCATCGTGCGTTCGTGGCACGGCGGCTGAGCCCGGGCGGCGCGGCCGACCTGCTCGCGATGAGCGTCTTCGTCGATGCGTTCGACGTTGACGAGGGCGCGCGGTGATGCTGGCCATCCTCTGTTCGGGGCAGGGCGCGCAGCGCGCCGACATGTTCGACCTGACCGGCGCCGCGCCGCAGGCCGACGCGCTGTTCGCGCATGCCGGCCGGCTCCTCGGCGACGATCCTCGCGTGTGGGTCCGGCAGGCCGGGCCGGATGCGCTGCGCGAAAACCGTGCCGCGCAGATTCTCTGCACGGTCCAGGCGCTCGCCGCCGCCGTGCTGCTCGACGCGGTGTGGCCGCGCCGGCGCTGCGTCGCCGGCTACAGCGTCGGCGAAGTCGCGTCGTGGAGCGTCGCGGGAATGATCGAGCCGGACGCCGCGCTCGACCTGGCCGATGCGCGTGCGCGCGCGATGGATGCCGCGAGCGGCGGCGACGAGCGGATGGTGTTCGTACGCGGCCTGACGCGCGCGCAACTCGCGCGGTTGTGCGACGGTCGCGACGCGGCGATCGCGATCGCGAATCCCGGCGACGCGTTCGTGGTCGCCGGGCGGCAGGCCGATGTCGATGCGGTGGCCGACGACGCGTCGCGCGACGGCGCGCTGCGCGTCGCGCCCGTCTGCGTGCGAATCGCGTA
>NZ_VWWH01000022.1:0-92446 GCF_011753045.1 Burkholderia sp. Ap-955 | reverse complement strand
CATGCACGGGGGGCGGTCCGCCCGGTGCGGCCTGCGGCGGCCCGCCCGGTTGCGGGCGCCCCTGTCCCGGCGGCACGCCGCCCGGGCCGAGCCGCGGTTCCGCGCGGTGTTCCCACCGATCGCGGTCGTGGAACCACGGCCGGTGACGGTAGTGGCGATCCCAGTACGCCCCGATCGCGAACCCCGTGATCGGCACGCCGATGATCGCGCCATATTCGAGCAGCGGCGCGTAACCGCCCTGGTACGGATAGTCGATCAGTTGCGCGTCGATCCAGCCGCGCACGCCCGGCAGCGCGACGTCGCACCACGTGTAGTCGCTCAGGCAGCCGAACACGTCCAGCGCGGTGCCCGGCGGAATCTGCGCGACGACCGGATAGTCGGGCGCAGGCCCGGCGAACAGTTCGGCCGGCGAATTCGTGTAGCCGGTGCTCTGTGCCTGTGTAATACCTGGCGCAGCCGCCAGGCCGAGCAGGACGACGCACAGGCTTCGGACAATCGTGTTCCTCATGATGCTCTCCCGCACGGTGCCGCCGCGCGCCGGTCAATGCCGATGCCCGCCCCAGCCGCCACCCCAGTGGCCGCCGCCCCACGGACGATGCCCGTACCCGCCGCGTCCACGCCAGCCGCCGCCCCATCCGCCCCAGAAGCCGACCGAGATCGCCGGTGCGCCCCAGCCGTACCAGCCCGGGTAATACGCGGGGGCATAGTACGGATACGGATAGGGATACGGCGGCGGATAGGCCGGCGCGACATAGACGGGAGCCGGGTCGACCACCGGCGGCGCGACCGCCGCCGCAGCCGAGCCCGGCGCAGTGGTGCCCGGTGCAGCCGGCGTGACGGGGATCTCGCGCTGCGTCAGCGTGGCCGGCGCCGGTGCATAGTACGGAGCATAGCCATACGGACTCGTGTAATAACAGCCGCCGAAGGTCAGGGTCGTCAATGCAAATACCGCACACCTCGCAGCAGGAATCGGGGTCATGTGTTGCTCCGGCAGAATCCGCGCGTCGCCGCCGGGCGCGCGCCTGACTCTAGCTTACGTCCCCTGCAGATTTCCGCTCGGTATGATCAGTTACTTTTTGTTTCCTGCACCGGACGGGCGCGCGGGCACGCCGCGTGCTGGCACGTTTGCCGCGCTCGCGTTGAAGTTCGCGCAAATGCCCTCAACTTGAACGATGTCAGGCTGGCCGGCGCGGACGAGGGTTCGCGAGCAACCGGCGGCCCGAAACCAGCGGACTTCGGCCCGCCCAGACAGGAACGCGGCTCACGCCGCCATCGACATGACTACGCCACGGCCCACTCCCCGGGCGGACACGCCGCTCGATCCGATCATCCAGTTGCTGGCGCTCGCCGGCGAACAGGGTTATCTGACCCACGCCGACCTCGTCGACGCGCTGCCGCCCGAAAGCGACAGTCCCGACGCGCTCGACGTCGTGCGCGCCGCGCTCGCCGACATCGGCATCGCCGTGCTCGACGAGCCGGCCGCGCCTGCGCCGTTCGCCGGTTCGGCGCCTGTCGACGTCGATCGCGATGCGCTGGACGAAGGCCGCGCGATGCTCGGCGACCTCGCACGCGGCACGAGCGCATCGACCGATCCGCTCGCCCTCTACATGCGCCGCATGCAGGCGGTGCCGCTGCTCACGCGCGAAGGCGAAATCGTGCTGGCGCGCGAGATCGAGACGGGTCGCCACCAGATCCTGCACGCGCTCGCCGGCTATCCGGCGGCGGTCGACGCGCTGCTTGCACGTCATCGCGCAACGGCTTCGACCAGCGCAGCCGGATCGTCCGACGACGACGCCGGCGACACGCCTGCGCCGGCCAGCTACGACGCGCTGCAGGCGGCCGTCGCAGCCTTGCGCGGCGCGTTGCACGCGCAGGGCTTCCGTTCGGCCGAATACCGTGACGCACGCAACCACGTCGCCGCCCTGCTCGGCTCGATCACGTGGGTCGCACCGGCCGTCGACGACGCGAGCGGCGTCGTGCGCACGCTCGTGTCCGCGCCGCATGGCGCCACGGCGGGCGAAGCCGCCTGCTTCGACACGGTCGCGCGACGGGCGCTCGCCGCAGCGCTTGCCGACGGCCAGCAGAAAGTGCGCGACGCCACGCGCGCGATGCTCGAGGCGAACCTGC
Source organism: Burkholderia sp. Ap-955 (assembly GCF_011753045.1). NCBI lineage: Bacteria > Pseudomonadati > Pseudomonadota > Betaproteobacteria > Burkholderiales > Burkholderiaceae > Burkholderia > Burkholderia sp. Ap-955. Next base: position 90,319 of record NZ_VWWH01000022.1, on the reverse strand, counting down.
GGCTCGTGCTGTCGATCGCGCGCAAGTACATGAACCGCGGCGTCGACCTGCCCGATCTCGTGCAGGACGGCAGCCTCGGCCTGATGCGCGCGATCGAGAAATTCGAATACCGGCGCGGGTTCAAGTTCTCGACCTATGCGACCTGGTGGATCCGCCAGGCGATCGCGCGCGCGGTCGCGGATCGCGCCCGCACGATCCGCGTACCCGTGCACGTCGGCGACCAGTACCAGCGGGTACAGCGGCATGCGCTGCGTTTTCGGCAGCGCATGGGCCGCCGGGCGACGCCGGCCGACCTCGCGGCCGAAACCGGCCTCGACGAGGACAAGCTGCGCGCGGTGCTCGCGCTGCCTGCCGAGCCCGTGTCGCTCGACGCGCCGCTGCCCGACGCCGACACCGGCCTCGTCGAGCTGATCGAGGACCAGGCGTCGGCCAGCCCGTTCGAGCAACTGGCCGACACCCGCATGCGCGAATGCGTGAGGTCGCTGCTCCGGTCGGTCACGCCGGCCGAGGCCGACGTGCTGCGCCGGCGGTTCGGCCTCGGCGGCGCCGAGCCCGATACCTACGACGCGATCGCGCAGGACGCGGGCATGTCGCGCGAACGGGTGCGGCAGATCGAGAAACGGGCGCTCGCCGCGTTGCGCACGGCCGCCGAGGCCGAAAATGCGCAATCGTTCCTCGACGCGTGACCGCGTCACGCGACGCACGGTCGTGCCGCTTTCCGGCACGACCGTGCGCTTCGAACCTGTGCTACGTTTGCCATTGACGTGCGTCAAGTTTTCTTCATCGCGTGTCGTGACAATGATGAAAAGCCGACCGGCGCATCTTTAGCCGTGTCCATTCCGTTTGTGCGTCCCCAGGTCCCTCGCCATGCAGATGACCGTCAGCCAAACGTTTGAGGAAAACCGGCATATCGCGGCCTGCCTGCGCGAGGCGGCGCAGCGGCTGGCTGACCAGGGCGCGAATCCGTACCGGGTCGCAGCATACCGCGCATCGGCGGAGACGGTCGACGCGCTCGACCTCGACATCCGCACCCTGTTCGAGTCCGGCGGCGTCGATGCGCTCGGGATGCTGCCCGAAGTCGGCACGGGCGTCGCCCAGGCAATTGCCGAGCTGCTGGTGACGGGGCGCTGGCGCCAGCTCGACCGGCTGTGCGGCGACGCCGAACGCACGTCCGCGTTCGAAGCAGTGCCGGGCATCGGCCACGCGCTCGCGCTGCGCATTCACGACCTGCTGCACATCGATACGCTCGAGGAACTCGAACGCGCGGCCCGCAACGGCCAGCTCGAAACGATCTCGGGCGTCGGCCCGCGGCGCGCGGCCGGCATCCGCACCGCGCTCGACGACGTGCTGAGCCGCCGCCGGCGCTGGCAGGGCCACGTGCAGGACGCCGGTCGCGGCACCGAGCCGCCCGTCGAACTGCTGCTCTACATCGACCGCCTGTACCGCAACAAGGCCGCCGCGGGCGTGTTGCCGACGCCTGGCGTCGTGCAACGCGTCACCGCGCATCGGCGCCCGAATGCGGACGACACCGTGCCGCTGCCCGTGATGCACATGACCAAGGGCGGCTGGCATTTCACCGCGCTGTGCCTGCACGCCGCGATGCGCACGCCGGAGGCGTCCCGCCCGACAGACTGGGTGTCGCTCTATTTCTACGACGCCCTGCAACGCGAGCATCAGCGCACCGTCTTCACCGAAACGTACGGCTCGCTCGCCGGCAAGCGCATCGTGCGCGGGCGCGAGCAGGAATGCCGCGTGTATTACGCGGGATAAATCAGTCGTCGCCGATCTCGTCGACGTCGAACGGGACGTCGAGCACCGACGCAATCTGGCGAAAGGCCTGGTTGAGCGAGCGGGAATGGCGGCTGGCACGGTTCACCCCGAGATCGAACCCGGTCGAATACGCGTTGTAATCGGTCCTGTGCTCCCGCTTCGGCACGTCGAACCAGAACGTCACCATGTAGTCGCCGTTCCAGCGAACCGGCATCACGTGCGTGAGTCGCAATCTCGTGATTGCGCCGTGGCGGAACCGGAAGCTGTCGTCGCCGACGCGAAACCCCGACCACGCACCGTCGTTCGACACGAACACGGTCAGCGTTTCGTCCGGCGGCGCGGCGGGCAAGCCGTCTGCCGGGGCGAGGTCGGCCGTCGACACCATCGCCGCGCCCGAACCGTCGCGCCCCGACTCGACATCCACGTACGCTTCGATCGCCTGCTTCGCCTTGTCGTAGAAACGGCGCGTGACCTCGGGCCGCCCGGTGTCGGCAATCAGCACCAGTTGCTTGAATCGGGCATGCTCTCCGTATCGAAGCGGCATATCAGGCGTGTCATCGGGCCCGTCAACCGGTTCGTCGTCCAGACTATCGGTCTGTACCGCCGGTGAGGTCGCCACAGGCGGTTCAACACCCCCGCGCCGCCGTGTCACCCAATCCATTCCCAACGCCAACAGCACGGGCGGCGTCACCATCACGACGGCCACCGTCGCGAGCCCGGCGAGCACCCCGTAATGCGGCGCGACCCTCGATGCCGCATACGCGGCAGGAAACACAAGCAAAATCCACACGCTGCAACCCCGTTGTTCCTGTTTGCGATGTCTGGCACCGAACGACTCGCCGCCTACCCACCTTCCGCCTTCGTGCGGCGCGCCGGATGGCGATGCGCGGCAATGCGCAGCAGCTTCTGGAACGACGGGCATTCGAGATGGTTCGATGCCGGGCACACGGCCGCATGCCGCAACGCATCGCGCACGGCGCCGAGACGGCGAATCGTGCGGTCGAGTTCGTCGGCCTTGCCGTCGAGCTTCGCGCGATCGATCGCAGGCAGGCCGTCCGTGCCGACCATCGCGAGGATGTCGTCGAGCGAAAAACCGGCCTCGCGGCCCAGTGCGATCAGCGCCAGGCGCTCCAGCACCGACTCGTCGTATTGCCGCCGCAGCCCGTGGCGGCCGGTCGGGACGATCAGCCCTTTTTCCTCGTAGTAGCGCAGCGTCGACGCGGGCAGTCCCGAGCGTCGCGCCACCTCTGCAATGTCCAGCCGGCTCATGCTTGACCTCAAGTGAACTTGAAGTTGCAAGATAGTCGTTCGACGCCATGAAGACAAGCCCGGATCGCCATGAAACCGCTGAAACCATGCTGTATTCCGCTGCACCGCGCAGCCTTTGCCCTGCTCCGCGGAGGGTCGCGATGAGCCTGCCCGACGTCCTGCTCAACCTGTTGCTGATCGGCGCGGGCGCCACGCTCGTGATGGATCTATGGACGCTGTTCCGGCGGCGTGCATTCGGCATTCCGTCGCTCGACTACGCGCTGGTCGGCCGCTGGATCGGTCACATGATGCAAGGCCGGTTCCGGCACGTGTCGATCGGTGCCGCGGCACCCGTGCCGGGCGAACGCGCGCTCGGCTGGATTGCGCATTACGCGATCGGCATCGCGTTCGCGGCGCTGCCCGTCGCGATCGCGGGCCCGGAATGGATCGGCACGCCGACCCCGCTCCCCGCGCTCGTCGCCGGCCTCGCCAGCGTGGTCGCGCCGTTCTTCGTGATGCAGCCTGCGTTCGGCTTCGGCATCGCGGCGTCGCGCACGCCTAACCCGGGCGTCGCGCGGCGGCGCAGTCTCATCACGCATCTGTCGTACGGGGTGGGGCTTTATCTGGCGGCGTTCACGCTCGCGGCGCTGGCCCGTTGAGTACATCGACTCGGCAAGACCGTAACGGGTAGCGTCGGTTCAACCGAGCCAACGTCGACACCCATGCAAGCGCTTCGTCGAGCACGACGGGCGCATCGTCATGTGCCGGCCGGACGAAGGCCGCGCCGGGTACCGCGATGACAACGCCGCATGTCGGCATGCGGGCAAACGCGGCGTGATCGCGTGCTGCCACCCGGTGTTTTCAAGTCGTTCATCCGGCCCGCCCGCATGGCGGGCCACATCACTCCCCGCCGCAATCGATCAGGTTGTGGCGCACGCGCCCGAGCAGCCGCACCAGCGTATCGCGCTCGTCGGGCGTGAAGCCGCGCAGCCCATCGTCGGCGACGGTGTCACCCACCTCGAGCATCTGCGGAAAGATCTCGCGCGACTTGTCGGTCAGCCGGATCACGAATGCGCGGCGATCGTCGTCGTTCGCGATGCGCTCGATCCAGCCATAGCTTTCCATGCGGTCGAGCAACCGCGTGAGCGAGATCGGCGCGATCTCGAGCCATTCGGCGAGGCGCGCCTGATTCATCTCGCCCTTCCACGTCAGGTACGCGAGCACGCGGCTTTGCGCCCGTGTCAGCCCGATCCGCTTCGCGCGCCGGTCGAACAGGCGTCCGTTCAGGCGGGCGACATCGGCGATCAGATAGCCGATCCGGTTCTCGTAAGTCTTGTCCATGCGGCGATTATAGGGGTCAAGCCGGCCCTGCCTCGGCGATAAGCGGATATATAATAAGCGTGCTTATAATTCCAGCCATACCGGATCGCCGCTCACGGCGACCGCCCCGTGGAGACACCCGCTTGAACCCCGCCGCCGACGCCCCCGCCTCGCCCGCCCTGAACCGGCCGATGCTGACCTTGTCGATCATGCTCGCCACGCTGATCCAGACCCTCGACAGCACGATCGCGAACGTCGCGCTGCCGCACATGCAGGGCACGCTGTCCGCGTCGCAGGACGAGATCACGTGGGTGCTGACCTCCTATATCGTCGCGGCGGCGATCGCGACGCCGCTCACCGGCTGGCTGTCCGACCGGCTCAGCGTGAAGCGGCTGTTGATCGTGTCGATCGCGGGCTTCACGGTCGCGTCGGCGCTGTGCGGGCTGTCCGAGACGCTCGTGCAGATCGTCGGCGCGCGTCTGCTGCAGGGCGTGTTCGGCGCCGCGCTGGTGCCGCTGTCGCAGTCGATCCTGCTCGACATCAATCCGCGCGAGAAACAAGGCCAGGCGATGGCGATCTGGGGAATGGGCGTGATGGTTGGCCCGATCCTCGGCCCGACGCTCGGCGGCTGGCTCACCGACAGCTACAACTGGCGCTGGGTGTTCTTCATCAACGTGCCGATCGGCGCGTTCGCGCTCGCCGGCGTGATGACCTTCCTGCCCGCACGCGCGCCGCGCCCGCATGTGAAGTTCGACGCATTCGGCTTCGCGACGCTGGCGCTCGCGATCGGCGCGTTCCAGGCGATGCTCGACCGCGGCGAACAACTCGACTGGTTCGGCGCGTACGAGATCCGCATCGAGGCGATCGTCGCGGCGCTCAGCTTCGCGTTCTTCCTCGTGCATACGGCGACCGTCGGCAAGGCGTCGTTCTTCAAGTCGGAACTGCTGCGCGACCCGAACTTCGCGACGGGCACGCTGTTCATTTTCGTGGTCGGCGCGGTGCTGTACGCGACACGCGCGCTGCTGCCGCCGATGCTGCAGAACCTGATGGGCTACCCGGTCGCGACGACGGGCCTCGTCACCGCGCCAAGCGGCGCCGGCACGATGATCGCGATGCTGTTCGTCGGCAGGCTGCTGAAATATGTGGATGCGCGGATGCTGCTGCTTGCGGGACTGTCGATTTCCGCGCTCGCGCTGTGGCAGATGATGCAGTACACGGTCGTGCTGTCCGAAGCGGACATCGTGTGGCCGGGCGTGGTGCAGGGCTTCGGGCTGGGGCTCGTGTTCGTGCCGCTGAGCGCGCTGTCGTTCTCGACGCTGCCGCCCGACCTGCGTGCGGACGGCACGGCCACCTACAGCCTGATGCGCAACATCGGCAGCAGTATCGGCATCTCGATCGTGCAGACGCTGATGACGCGCAACACGCAGGTCGCCCATGCCGACCTCGCGACCCACATCACGCCGTTCAACCCGGCCGTGCAGGCGATGGCCGGCAGCCGCCTCGACATCGCGCTGCTCGACGGCACGATCAACCAGCAGGCGTCGATGATCGCGTACCTGAACGACTTCAAGCTGATGTTCGTCGCGACGCTGCTGATGATTCCGCTGTTGCTGCTGATCCGCCCGCCACAGAAAGCGGCGAGCGTGGAGATCGCGCACGCGGCGATGGATTGACGGGCGCACGCAGAGCGCGCGCCCGCTTGCTTCGCTCCGCGTCAGGCCTTCATCGTGCCCGTGCGCACATAGCGCTCGTGCCACGACAGCGCCTCGGCGAGCAGGTGCGGCGTATGCTTGCCGAAGCTTTCGCGCGACGCGCGCTCGAAGTAATCCTCGAGCATCGGCCGGTAGTCGGGATGCGCGCAGGTCGCGATGACCTTGCGTGCGCGCTGCTTCGGCGACAGGCCGCGCAAGTCCGCGAGGCCCTGCTCGGTGACGACCACCGCGACGTCGTGCTCGGTGTGATCGACGTGGCTCGCCATCGGCACGATCCGCGAGATCGCGCCGCCCTTCGCGGTGCTCGCCGACATGAAGCACGACAGGTAGCCGTTGCGCGCGAAGTCGCCCGAGCCGCCGATGCCGTTCTGGATCTTCGTGCCCATCACGTGCGTCGAGTTCACGTTGCCGTAGATGTCGGCCTCGATCATCCCGTTCATCGCGATGCAGCCGAGCCGGCGCACGAGTTCCGGATGGTTGCTGATCTCCTGCGGGCGCAGCACGATCTTCTCGCGGAACGTCGCGATTTCGTCGGCGAAGCGCTGCACGGCGGCCGGGCTCAGCGACAGCGCGGTGGCCGACGCGAAGTCCAGCGTGCCGTCCTGGAGCAGGTCGAGCATGCCGTCCTGGATCACTTCGGTGTACGCGGTCAGGTGCGAGAAGCCGGCCGAGCTGAGTTCCGCGAGCACCGCGTTCGTGATGTTGCCGACACCCGACTGCAGCGGCAGCAGGTTCTCCGGCAGGCGGCCGCGCTTCACTTCGTGACGCAGGAAGTCGATCAGTTGCAGCGCGATCTGCTTCGACGTCGCGTCCGGCGCGGAGAACGCGTTGCTGCGGTCCGGCGCATCCGTCTCGACGATCGCGACGATCTTGTCGGCCGGGCAGCGCAGGTACGGCTCGCCGATCCGGTCGTCGCTCTTCGTCAGCGGAATCGGCTTGCGGTGCGGCGGCAGCGCGGTGCCGTAATAGACGTCGTGCATCCCGTCGAGGCCGAGCGGCTGGCGCGAGTTGACTTCGAGGATCACGTGCTTCGCGCGTTCGAGCCAGGTCTTGTTGTTGCCGATCGACGCGGACGGAATCAGCAGCCCGTCCTCGCGGATGCCCGCGACTTCGACGATCGCGACATCGAGATCGCCGTACAGCCCGAACCATGCGTACTGCGCGACGTGGCTCAGGTGGACGTCCTGGTAGTCGACTTCGCCGCCGTTGATCTTGTCGCGCAACGTCGGGTCGGACTGGTACGGCAGGCGCATCGAGATGCCGTTGGTGCGGGCGAGCGCGCCGTCGAGTTCCGGCGCGGTCGACGCGCCCGTCAGCACGTTGATCCGGAAGTCCTCGCCGCGCGTGTGCGCCGCGTCGATGTGGGCGGCAAGCGCGGCCGGGACGGCCTTCGGATAGCCGGAGCCCGTGAAGCCGCTCATGGCGACGGTCATGCCGGGACGGATCAGCGCGGCGGCTTCGTCGGCGGTGCGGACGAGCGAACGCAGGGCGGGAGCGAGGATGCGTGATGAAGACATGGCTGGTTTCTGACGCTTGGGTCTGTCGTTGACGTCGCGGGGGGTGTCTCCTGAGCGACATGAAGCCCTTGGGGCCGCGAGGGGCGGCCGGCACCACAGGCACGGTCGCAGTATCGCAGAGGCAATCGCCGCGAAATGTCCGCTAAATGCAAAAGATCCTTGCCGGATTTGCCGGGTATCGAACGACCGTTCTGTGACAGGCGCACCGTTTAAATCGGATGCACACGAAAGGTGCGCGAAAGCATCGGACAGAAAGACGGTCACCGATCGACAACTCACGCGTATCAATCGACGAATTTCAACGGCAATTTATCGCCTGCGGATCGACAATGATCGACGCCCGTCCGGCGCGGCCAATTGTCACCCGATGCGGCTTGTCCCGACCTGACTCACGTCAAGCTAGCACGCGCCGCGCGACGCGCATCGGGAAGCGCGAAAAGCACCGCCGCACAGGCCTGTGAGGCCCGTCCGTCCTTGACAGTCGCGCGACGCGAACCACACTGGAATACGGATGCCGCAGCCTCGTCTGGCCGCCCTTTCGCGCACGCGCTTTTCGGCCGGCCGATCGCCGCAAGACGCGGTAACACTCCCTCATGTCAGGACATTGATCGAATAAAAAGCACCAAATTACAATTCCGTATATATTTCGCCGATGGACCAAAGAAAAACCGCCACACGTTCCGAACCGCCCCTGCCACGCACCTGGGATGCGCGGCTGGCGCGCTCGCTTGTCCGACCGCTCGTCGACACGCCTGTCACCCCGAATCACCTCACTACCGTTCGCCTGCTGATCGGCCTCGCCGGCGCCTGGTGCCTCGCGCACGGCGGCTTCGGCTGGAGCAATGCAGGCGCGTTCCTGATCGTGCTGTCGAACTTCGTCGACCACACCGATGGCGAGCTCGCGCGCATCAGCGGGAAATCCAGCAAGATCGGTCATTTTTACGACCTCGCGGCAGACGCGCTCGTCACGGTCGCGCTGTTCGTCAGCATGGGCGTCGGCATCGTCGCCCAGGGTGGCCAGATGGCCGCGTCGCCGGTGCTGCTCGGCGCGGTGGCCGGCGCGGCCGTCGCACTGATCTTCTTCCTGCGCATGCGGATCGAATCGTTCGCCGGCAAGGCCGGCACCAAGCAGGCATTCGCCGGCGGCTTCGAGACCGAAGACGTGCTGTACCTGCTGCCGCTCGTCACGCTGTTCGACGGCGTCGAGCCGTTCCTGCTCGCGGCGTCGATCGGCGCCCCGCTGTTCGCCGCGTGGGTCGTGTTCGACTGGTGGCGCATCGTCCGGCGCGGCAACCTCCCGCAGAACCCGGCCGCTGCGCAGAACCCAACCGAAATCCAGGCTTCCAAATGACTCCTAGCACGCGCGACGATTCCGTGCTGAGCCCGGCACGCCCCGCGCCCGTGCGCGCGGCCGCAGCCGACCCCGATCGCACCGTGGCCGACCGCGTCGGCCAGCTCGACCTCGACCGCCTGCGCGGCGACTACACGCGCCAGGGCTCGTTCCTTTATCTCGACACCTTCCTGCCGGCCGACGCGCACGCGAAGCTGGCCGACGCCGCCCGCGCGATGCAGGCCGGCCTGAACCGCAATTACCTGCCCGGCCACAAGCAGGGCGGCAGCGTGAGCCGCCATACGATCGACGAGCAGGCACCGTACATCGCCGAGCTGTATCGCTCGAAGGCGCTGATCTCGTTCCTCGAGAAAGTCACGGGCGACAAGCTGATGCTGTCGCCGGACGACGATCCGCACGCGTACGCGCTGTATTACTACACGAAGCCCGGCGACCACATCGGCTGGCACTACGACACGTCGTACTACGACGGCCGCCGCTACACGCTGCTGATCGGCGTGATCGACGAATCGTCGTGCCGGCTCGACTACGAGCTGCACACGCGCAATCCGGACGTGGCCGACGAACCGGGCTCCGTCCAGATCGCCGACGGCGGCATCGTGCTGTTCGACGGCGACAAGCTGCGCCACCGCATCACGCCGCTCGGCCAGAACGAGATGCGTGTGTCGCTCACCTTCGAATACGTGACGAACCCCGGCATGCGGCCGTGGAAGCGCTTCATCTCGAACATGAAGGACGCGATCGCGTATTTCGGTTTCCGCCAGGTGTTCAAGCAACTGGCGACGCGACGCACGAGCGGGTCATGACACGCGCGGGCCTCATCCTGCTGTCCCTCGGGACCGCACTCTTCATCGCACTGCTGGCCTGGCAGGGCGTCGGCGCCGTGGCGTCCACGTTCCTCGCGGCCGGCTGGGGGCTCGCGCTCGTCGCGGCGTTCCACATCGTGCCGCTCGCGATCGACGCGGTCGCGATCTCCGTGATGTTCCGCCGCGGGCAGCCGGGCGCCGAACTCGGCAACGCGCTGCGCGCGCGCTGGGTCGGCGAATCGGTGAACAGCCTGCTGCCCGCCGGGCAGATCGGCGGCCCCGTGCTGATGGTGCGCCACCTCGCGCAGCGCGGCACGCGGATGGCCGACGCGGCGGCAGCCGTCACGGTCAGCACGACGATGCAGGCGCTCGCGCAGATGGCGTTCGCGCTGATCGGCATCGCCGCGTTCAGCCTGTATGCGACGCACGAATCGGTTGCGTATCTGCGCACGCCCGCGCTGATCGCCACCGGCGTGCTCGGCGCCCTCGCCATCGCGTTCTATGCGGCGCAGCGGCGCGGACTGTTCGGCCGCGGCCTGCGCCTCGCGTCGAAGCTGCTCGGCCCGCGCGACTGGTCGTCGCTGGCCACCCGCGCCGACGCGATCGACGATGCGGTCGGTGCGCTGTACCGCGATCGTGCGAAGGTCGCGAAGACGTTCGCATTGAGTCTCGTCGGCTGGATCGTCGGCACCGCGGAAGTGTGGCTCGCGCTGCACTTCCTCGGGCATCCGGTGAGCTGGCTCGACGCGCTGCTGCTCGAGAGTGTCGGCCAGGCCATTCGTGGCGCAGCCTTCGCGATCCCGGGCTCGCTCGGCGCGCAGGAAGGCGGCTACCTGCTCCTCGCGCCGCTGGTCGGACTGCCACCCGACGCGGCGCTCGCGCTGTCGCTTGCGAAACGCGCGCGCGAACTCGCGCTCGGCCTGCCCGGCCTGCTCTATCTGCATTTCAGTGAAAGAAACTGGCAGCGGCGCCGTGCGCCGCAGCCGCTCGCCGACTGATCGTTCAGATCCGCCGGCTTTTTGGTTGGAGAACCCATGCGAGCCATCATTCTTGCGGCAGGCCTCGGCTTGCGCCTGCAACAACCGCCCGAGGCGCAGTTCCCGAAGTGCCTGCTGCGCTTCGACGACGTGTCGCTGCTCGAGCGCCATCTGCGCGTACTCGATGCCGCGGGCGTCGACGAGATCGTGCTTGGGCTCGGCTTCCAGCACGAGAAGGTCGAGCAGGAATTGAAGCGCCTCGGCCGCCAGGCCGAGATCGTGATCAACGACCGCTACGACCTCGGCAGCGTGCTGACCGTGCATACCGTCGCCGATGCGATGACGCGCGGCGGCGACGTGCTGCTGATGGACGCCGACGTGCTGTATGACGAGAACATCCTGCACGCGCTGGTGGCCGATGCCGACAAGGCGGTCGACCGCCTGCTGATCGATCGCGACTTCGAAGCCGGCGACGAGCCCGTCAAGCTGTGCCTGAAGAACGGCGTGCCGGTCGAGCTGCGCAAGCAGCTCGCGGTCGACCTCGACTACGACACGATCGGCGAATCGGTCGGCTTCTTCCGCTTCACCGAAGGTACCGCGCGCCGCCTCGCGACGATCGTCGCGGGCTACGTCGACAGCGGCCGCGCGAACATGCCGCACGAAGAAGCCGTGCGCGACCTGCTGCTCGAAGGCGGTCACTCGTTCGACGTCGCCGACGTCACCGGCTCGCCGTGGATCGAGATCGACTTCCCGAACGACGTCGCTCGCGCCACGCAAGAAATCCTCCCCCTGATTCAACGCACCACCGCAGGAGTCGCACGATGAACGCACGCGAACCCAATTTCACCGAATCGCGCAGCGCACGCCTGCGCCGCATGCTCGTCAGCAGCGACCTCGAATTCCTGATGGAAGCGCACAACGGCCTGTCCGCGCGGATCGTCCGCGAAGCCGGCTTCAAGGGCATCTGGGCATCGGGCCTCGCGATCTCCGCGCAGTTCGGCGTGCGTGACAACAACGAGGCGAGCTGGACCCAGGTCGTCGACGTGCTCGAATTCATGGCCGACGCGAGCGACCTGCCGATCCTGCTCGACGGCGACACCGGCTACGGCAACTTCAACAACGTGCGCCGCCTCGTGAAGAAGCTCGAGCAGCGCGGCATCGCCGGCGTCTGTATCGAGGACAAGCAGTTCCCGAAGACCAACAGCTTCATCGGCGGCGAGCGCCAGCCGCTCGCTGAAATCGACGAGTTCTGCGGCAAGATCAAGGCCGGCAAGGATTCGCAGACCGACCCCGACTTCTCGATCGTCGCGCGTGTCGAAGCGCTGATCGCCGGCTGGGGGATGGACGAGGCGCTGCGCCGCGCGAACGCGTACGCGGAAGCCGGTGCCGACGCGATCCTGATCCACAGCAAGCTGTCGCGTCCGGACGAGATCCTGCAGTTCGCGCGTGAATGGAGCGGCAAGGCGCCGCTCGTGATCGTGCCGACCAAGTACTACAGCACGCCGACCGACGTGTTCCGCCAGGCCGGCATCAGCACCGTGATCTGGGCGAACCATCTGATCCGCGCGTCGGCCTCCGCGATGCAGGCGACCGCACGCGAGATCCACGAGAGCGAAACGCTGATCAACGTCGAAGACCGCGTTGCATCGGTCAACGAGATCTTCCGCCTGCAGGACGCCGACGAGTACTCGGCGGCCGAGCGTATCTACCTGTCGTCGTCGTCGCGCGCGTCGAATGCGGCGATCGTGCTCGCCGCGAGCCGCGGCAAGGGCCTCGAAGCCGTGACCGAAGACAAGCCGAAGGTCATGCTGCCGGTCGCCGGCAAGCCGCTGCTGCGCTGGCTCGTCGACGGCTTCAAGACGCACGGCGTGAACGACATCACCGTGGTCGGCGGCTATCGCGCCGATGCGATCGACACGTCGGGCATCAAGCTCGTCGTCAACGAGCGCCATGCACAGACGGGCGAACTCGCATCGCTCGCCTGCGCAGCCGACCGCCTGACCGGCGACACCGTGATCTCGTACGGCGACCTGCTGTTCCGCAGCTACATCGTGCGCGACCTCGCGGAGAGCGAGGCCGAATTCAGCGTGGTGGTCGATTCGTCGCTCACCGAGACCAACCAGAGCGTGCGCGACTTCGCACTCTGCTCGGCCGAGGACGATCGCGGCCTGTTCGGCCAGAAGACGTACCTGCAACGCGTATCGAGCGACGTCGCCGCAGGCACGCCGCACGGCCGCTGGATCGGCCTGCTGAACGTGCGCGGCGCCGGTGTCGACCGCCTGAAGGCGATGCTCGCGACACTGCAGGCGCGTCCTGATTTCGACACGCTCGACATCCCGTCGCTGCTCAACGAACTGATCGCCGCCGGCGAGAAGATCGAGGTGCAGTACGTGCACGGCCACTGGCGCGGCGTCAACGACCTCGAAGATTTCCGCCGCGCGGGCGACTTCGCGCACGGCCAGACGCCGCTGTCCGAACCGGGTGCCGGCAACGGGGGCGCGCAATGATCGAAGCGGCCCAGTTCGTCGAGGCCGCGCGCGAGCGCGGTTTCGACTGGTACGCGGGCGTGCCCTGCTCGTACCTGACGCCGTTCATCAATTACGTGCTGCAGGACCCGACGCTGAATTACGTGTCGGCCGCGAACGAAGGCGACGCGGTCGCGCTGATCGCGGGCGCGACGCTCGGCGGCAAGCGCGGGATCGCGATGATGCAGAACTCGGGGCTCGGCAACGCGGTGAGCCCGCTCACGTCGCTCACGTGGACATTCCGCCTGCCGCAACTGCTGATCGTCACGTGGCGCGGCCAGCCGGGCGTGGCCGACGAGCCGCAGCACGCGTTGATGGGCCCGATCACGCCCGCGATGCTCGACACGATGGAGATCCCGTGGGAGACGTTCCCGACCGACCCCGAACAGGTCGGCCCGGCACTCGACCGCGCGATCGCGCACATGGACGCGACGGGCCGCCCGTACGCGCTCGTGATGCAGAAAGGCAGCGTCGCACCGTATGAGCTGAAGGCCAACCCGGCCACGAAGCCGCGTGCGCATGTCGCCGCGCAAGCGTCGTCGCGCGCTGCGTCGGCCGACGCGTGGCCAACCCGCCAGGACGCGCTGCAGCGCGTGATCGCGCACACGCCGGTCGATTCGACCGTCGTGCTCGCGTCGACCGGCTTCTGCGGCCGCGAACTCTATGCGATCGACGATCGCCCGAACCAGTTGTATATGGTCGGCTCGATGGGCTGCGTGACGCCGCTCGCGCTCGGTCTCGCGCTCGCGCGCCCCGATCTGCGCGTGGTCGCGGTCGACGGCGACGGCGCCGCGCTGATGCGCATGGGCGTGTTCGCGACGCTCGGCACCTACGGCCCCGCCAACCTCACGCACGTGCTGCTCGACAACGGCGCGCACGAATCGACGGGCGGCCAGGCCACGGTATCGCAGCATGTGTCATTCGCGGGCGTGGCTGCCGCGTGCGGGTATGCGTCGGCGGTCGAAGGCGATACGCTTGACGTGCTCGATACGGCACTGGCCGCGCCGGCCGACGGTACGCAGTTCGTGCGGCTCGCGATCCGCACCGGCGTGCCCGACGGCCTGCCCCGCCCGACCGTTACGCCGGTCGAGGTCAAGACCCGTCTGATGCGGCACATCGGCGCCGCGCAGACCGAAGCCCACGTTGAAGGAGCCCATTGATGCTGCTGCTGAACCCCGGCCCGGTCACGCTCACCGAACGCGTGCGCCGCAGCCTGCTGCAACCCGATCTGTGCCATCGCGAAAGCGAATTCTTCGATCTGCAGGATGAGGCACGTGCGCGTCTCGTCGCTGCGTATGAACTCGATCCGGCTGAGTGGGCCGCCGTGCTGATGACCGGTTCGGGCACGGCCGCTGTCGAAAGCATGATCGCGGCGCTCGTGCCGAAAGACGGCAAGCTGCTCGTGATCGAGAATGGTGTTTATGGCGAGCGGATCACGCAGATCGCGACGCAGTATGGGATCGCTCATGACGTGCTGAAGCACGAGTGGATGCAGGCGCCCGATCTCGCGCAGATTGGTGCGAAGCTCGACGCGGGCGGTTACTCGCATGTCGCCGTGATTCATCACGAAACCACGACGGGCCGCTTGAACGACCTCGGCTCGATCGCGGAAGTCTGCCGTTCGCGTGGCGTGAAGATGCTCGTCGATGGCGTCAGCAGCTTTGGTGCGGAAGCGATCGACTTCGCCGGCGGCGACATCGACGCCGTTGCCGCGACCGCGAACAAGTGCCTGCACGGCGTGCCGGGCGCAGCGTTCGTGATCGTGCGCCGCAGCGCGCTCGCGAAGGCCGCAAGCCGTACGTACTACCTCGACCTCGGCCGTCTCGCGAAGCTGCAGGACCAGCGCAATACGCCGTTCACGCCTTCCGTGCACGCGTATTACGCGCTTGTCGAGGCACTGCGCGAATTTGACGAAGCCGGCGGCTGGCGTGCGCGGCATGCGCATTACAAGGCGCTGGCTGATCAGGCGCAAGCCGGGCTTGCGGCGCGCGGGATGCCGCTGGTGTTGCCGGAAGGTGAATCGTCGGTTGTGCTGCGTGCGTATCGGTTGCCGCAAGGTGTGACGTACGAGACGCTGCATGACGGGCTGAAGGCGCGTGGCTTCGTGATCTACGCGGGGCAAGGCGGGTTGTCGAAGGAACTGTTCCGGATCTCGACGATGGGCGCGATTCAGACGGCTGATGTCGAGCGGTTGCTGGAGGGATTTACGGCGTTGACGCGGTAAGCGTTGTCCGTGTCTTCATCTACGAAAAGGCCCGCAAGGGCCTTTTTTGTTGTTCGCGATGCACCGGGGCACGCTGAACAACCCATCGGCGACGTTTGGCTGACAGCGGCGGCTGGTTGTTGCATCGACCGGCTGACTCCGTCGCCCCACATCGGCCGCTCGTACTTGGCGGTCTGAGTGGCTGCTTCGGGGTCTTCGAGACTTCGCGTCATCCCGGTCGCATTCAGTCCCGAGATGCCGATAGCCGTGCGCACTGCTGGCGCGGCAACTTCACATATCACGCCAGTAAGTCGTTCAGCCTCTGGTCGATGCAAGCTAGAGACTACGCGTTTACCCCTACAATACATTTTATTTAATTCTAGATAATCTTTCTAGAACGAGGAGTCCATGGGACAGGCGGACCGCTGACGGGCGATCGGGCTCCCGATCCAAACGCTATGCAATGCTAATCAGTTTGCCCTCTGGTGATGGGCTGCTCTGACGAATACTCACATTTGAAATGTCGCCGATGTCGTGACTTCGATAGGAGACGCCGTATGCATTTTTCAACAGCAACCCAGTTCCACAAGAGGCTCAAGCATATGAAACTTCAACTCAAACCCATCGACGCCGCGCTGACGCTCGCCTGCGTTGCCATGGTCTACGGTCAAGCCGCGCTCGCCGACGTGATCGTGAAGATCGGCAGCGCCGAACCGCTGACCGGCAACATTGCACACATGGGTCAGGATGCGGCCGATGGCGCCAAGCTCGCCGCCCAGCAGATCAACAAGGCCGGCAATCTGGTCATCGGCGGCCAGAAGGTCGTCCTGGAGATCGAATCGCTGGACGACCAGGCCGACCCCAGGATCGGTACGAATGTCGCGCAGAAGCTGGTCGACGACGGCGTCGTGGCCGTGATCGGCCACCTGAACTCCGGCGTGTCCATCCCCGCGTCCAAGATCTACCGCGACAACGGCGTCACCCAGATCACGCCGGGCTCCACCAACCCGCAGTACACGCTGCAAGGCTACAAGACCGCCTTCCGCGTGATCGGCACCGACGCCCAGCAGGGCCCCGCCCTCGCGAAGTACGCGAAGAACCAGAAGGTCAAGACGGTCGCCATCGTCGACGACGCCACGGCCTACGGCCAGGGTCTCGCGGATCAGTTCGAGAAGACCGCCAAGGCAGAAGGCATCCAGGTGCTGTCGCGCGATGCGACCAACGACAAGGCCACCGACTTCAAGGCCATCCTGACCAAGATCAAGGCCGAGCGCCCCGATGCCATCATGTACGGCGGCGAAGACGCTACCGGCGGCCCCTTCGCCAAGCAGGCCAAGCAACTGGCCCTCCGCGCGAGGATCCTGGCGGGCGACGGCGTCTGCACGACCGACCTGGCCCGGCTGGCCGGCGACGCCGCCGACAATCTGGTCTGTTCGGTCGCGGGCGGCGATTTGTCCGCGATGGCGGGCAGCGCCGCGTTCGCCAAGGAACTGAAGGCCGTGTACGGCCACGATCCGGTGGTCTACTCGCCGGTTGCATACAGCGCCGTCTACGTGATCGTCGATGCGATGAAACGCTCCAACTCGGTCACGCGCGCCGGCATCCTGTCCGCCATGCCCACGACCAATCTGAACACGCTGATTGGCAATATCCGGTTCGACGAGCATGGCGACCTGACGAACAGCACCATCTCGCTCTACAAATACGTGAAAGGCAAGCGGACCCTGCTGGAGGTCGAGAAGATGTGATCGAAGCGGGGCTGACGCGGGAGCCACCCGGCCCCCGCGCCGGCACCGCACCGGCTGGATCTTTGCTGAACGCGTTGAATAGCCGCGTCCGCTGATCAGCGCCCGGCCTGTCCGCTGCGATTGGCGCGACCCAGTTCGGCTATGAGTCGAATGCGCGCCTTCGATGCGTTCAGACCGTCGTAACCTGCCGTGGTCAGGCCGAGGTTGTGGGCGCGATCATAGGCATACTTGGTGACGGCTGGATTGACCCGGAAACCATGGGCGCAGCGTGTCGACAGCACGACGGGGATATGCATCGCGGCTTCGCCCAGAAGTCTCTCTGACTGCGCCGAGAACCCCCCTGCGCCCTTGCCCGCCACGACAATACCGTCGAGTTCGGAGATATCCGGGAAGCCCACGAGCGCCCCGAAGGTCTCCATGACGATCGCCACGCAGGCGCCGAGGTCGGATACATCGAGTTCCGCGTAACTGTCGTCAACGGCGCCCGAACCTGTGAGCGTGACAATGTCGGCCTCGATGGAGCCGCGGATCGCCGTTTCCGGTCCGAAGGGCTGAATGGCCTGCGGCCATACCTTGACGATCGAGACCGGATCGAAAATCCGTCCCGCGAAGGCCACGAGGGCGCTCGCACCCTTCGGCATGGCGCGTGCCAGATTTGCAGCATCCGCCAGATTGCGCGGACCATCGGCATTGGCATTGCCGCCGGGGATCGCCGCGCCGGTCAAAACGACCGGCCTGTCACGATCAAAAAGCAGCGCGGCAGCATAGGCGACATCTTCCATTGCGTCGGTGCCGCAACACATGACGAAGGCTTCGCTCCCGCGATCCTGCCGCATGACGTCACGCGCCCGGCACATTGACGCGAAAGTCAGATCGCAGCTATCGACAGGATCGATGTCATGCCCGATCCAGTCTGCCTGACCGCTCAAGGCGATCAGATCGCGTGCCAATAAACGCTCGATCGTCCCATCACTTTGGTAGCTTTCCGTGATGGTCCCGCCGCAATTCAGGAGTCCGATTTTCATGAAGGGGCCTTTATACCGGCGTGTCGCCAATTCGCGAGTACATATCCGCGATGGCTTCGGCGTTCTTGATACCCGTGCCCGTCAGCAGGACAACCGTTTCCTCTCGCGCCCGAATCGCCCCAAGCTGGACGAGTCGGTCAAATCCTGCAACCGCAGTGGCCGAAGTCAGCTCCGGCAGAAGGCCCAGTCGCGCAATCCGCCTGAGCGCTTCGACGATGGCTTCTTCTTCCACGGCCACGGTCGTGCCGCCCGTCCCTCGGACGGCGTTGACCACTTGCGCCAGCCGCAGAGGATGGGCGATGGCCGTCCCCTCGGAGACCGTCTTTCGAACCTCGCGCGGAACGGGTGTCGTGACGCCCGCCTGGAAGCTGGCATCGATAGGAGAGCAGTTCAATGGCTGGCAAACGAAGAGCCTCGGCATTTTGTGAATCTGACCCGCGCGCATCAGTTCCGAGAACGCCAGATAACAGCCGAGTACATTACTGCCCGCGCCTGCGGGCATGACGATGTTGTCCGGCGCCTGGAAGTTGAGGTCTTCCCAGATCTCGTAACCGATCGACTTGGTGCCTTCGAGGAAAAATGGCTGCCAATTGTGGCTGGCGTAAAAGATGCTCGCGGACTGCCGGACGGCTTCGTCCTCACACGCCTGTCGAGGCCCATCGACCAGTTGTACCTCTGCGCCATAGGCGCGCATCTGGGCGATCTTCGCGGGCGACGCGTAGGCGGGCGCCAGAATTTTCACGCGCATCGCGCCTGCCGCGCCATACGCCGCCACCGACGCGCCGCCGTTGCCCGAACTGTCCTCCAGAACGGACGCGATACCCTGTTGCCGTAACATCGAGAGCATCACCGTCGTGCCGCGATCCTTGAAGCTGCTGGTGGGGCTGAACCACTCCAGTTTGAAATGCGGCCGGTGGTCGCCCCACGTCTTCTGGATCAATGGGGTGCACCCTTCCCCCATGGAGATGGGGGACACGATCTCGACCGGAAGCGACGCGCGATAGCGCCATTGGGAGCGCAAGCGTCGGTCGATGTCGTCCCGGGAAATGCCAGCCAGCGGCGAGATCAGGAGCGGCCTGCGGTCGTCCGAACACCACCGAGGCACGTCCAAAGGATAGGTGGCGCCGCTGAGCGGCTCGACATAGTGCGATTTCACGTTTTCCGACTCCGCTTTGGTACATACCCGTTCGCTGCAGAAACAAGGCGATCATGGCTATGACGTTGGGGGGTGAAACACGCGGCCCGCGCGCGTCCGTGCAGTTCGAACGCCTCGCGCATCACCTCGATCACGTCGCCCGGCATGAGCCATGGATCGACGACGGGCTCGTCGACGAGCACCCGCTTCTTCGGCATGCTCGGTCCAGTGGGTTTCCTTGGCATGCCGGGTAGTTTGGCCGTTGCTAGACACTTTGTCAAACTCAAAACAATTCGTCCAGATGAAAGTCCCGAGCATGGTTCGGCAAGGAGCCCCAACGCCCGCTCGCCTCAAATCACCTCGGCTTTAGAGATCTTTGGGGCGGCGGATATCATCATCGCTTACCGGTTCTTGTCTGAATTACTCGGGCGCCCCGTCTGCTAACCACACGGCCAGTTCATCGTCGTCGGGATCAATGAAGTGGAAGCGACGGCCGCCACGCGATAGAAGGCCTTGCTTCGCGCAATGTTGCTAACATTCAATCCAATGTCGTCAGTCTGGCGGCCTTTCCCTCGAATGCTCGTCCGTGCCACTTTTCCTGGTGTTTGTCGAGAAGCAATCATATGGACCGTGACACCCATGACGACGTGGCGGTTCTGACGATGTTCGTTCCGGGCCGTTAAGCGGGATCCACGACAATCCGTAAAAAGCGCTCTCCTCATGCCCGCAAGAATCGTTCGTTTTGCTCCGCTGCTGACGCTCGCCGCCGCCTCCCTCGCTCACGCCGCCGACAGCCAGTCCTGCAGCGACGAAACCGTTACAGCCATCGCCCGCTGGGCCGGTATCGCGAGCGCACGCATTGCCACGCGCGACGCGGACCGGCTCGTCGTCGCGTCGGCTTGCAAGGCCATGCCGAATGCACCGGAAACGACGATCGCGGCCGTCGCGTTCGATTCGCTGCCCAAAAGCAAGAACCCTGACGAGAGCAAAAAGCTACAGGTCGTCGCGCTCGTCGAGGGTGGCAAGGTCGTGGCGGCCGAGCGGTCGGTAGTTCAGGAAGATGCCGTAACGGAGATCAACGAGAACAGCTACCGCATCGACACGGCACCCTACAGGCTGTCGCCTGATGTTCGCGCGTTCGGCGTCGTGTTCACGAGCAGCGCACGCAGGCCGAGTTGTGCAGACGCCTACCCCGAGAGCGAACTGACGCTGTGGATTCGCGACGGCGCCCGCATCCGTCCTGTATTCGGTACCAATCTCAAGGGCTGGGTCGCTGTCACCGGCCCCGTGTGCGTCCCCGATACCCGCGACCTGCGTAGCGAGTCCGCCCGGATGACGATTGCCGTCGAAAAGACATCGCACAACGGTTTCTCGGATCTGTCGATTACGGCGCACGTCGCCACTATGGAAAGCGACGACGACAAAGACTCCGGCACGGGAAAACGTACGGTGCGCACAATCGTCAAATACGACGGCAAGTCATACGGAATCGATATGTTCCGCGACTTCTGGTATTCACCCGCTTCCCAGAAACGCTTCAAGTAAGACTGCGCCCCGCCCGCCTACTCCACCACATTCGGCCCGATCTTCGGAGCCACGGATTCGCCGACCTGTCGATCACCGCGCGTGTCGATCCACCCCAGCGCAAGGACAAGCGCCCGGTCCGCACGATCGTCCGCTACGACGGCAAGTCGTACGGGATCGATATGTACCGGAACTTCTGGTATCCGCCTTCGATAGTGAAATAACGCGGCGCGTCAGCGCGCGTCCGACAGGTCGTTGTACGCGTCCATCACGCGCCCAGAAAACGCCAGCGCCGCGCCGGCGTTCATCGCCACGGCGACACCCAGCGCTTCGGTCAGCTCGGCCTTCGATACGCCGAGTTCGATCGCCTTCTTCACATGGTTCGCGATGCAACTGTCGCATCGCGTCGTGACAGCCACGGCCAGCGCAATCAGTTCGCGCGTCTTCGCGTCCAGGTTGCCGGTTTCGGCGCCGGCCTGATGCAGCATCCGGTAACCATCGATCGTCGAAGGACTCAGTTCCTTGATGTCCTTCATGCTTTGCCCGATCTTCGGCAGGAACTGCCGCCAGTTTTTCAGCATGAAACGTGTCTCCGCAAGTGGATCAATCCAGTCGATTGCCGGGAGCGCTATGCAACCCACGGCATCCGGCGATGCCCAAAAATAGCATCGGGATCGTAGCCGATCCACGCAGCAATGTTGGTCCGATCGGACAATCTCCGCACTGTCCTATTTGACGACCGCATTCGTCTCGATGCACTCCGGCGACGCCGGTCTGAGCAGCGCTTCGTCGCGCACGCGTCGCGCCTCGCGCGCCGAATAGCGATCCTTCAACCGCAGGAACGGTTTCTCGACGAGGAAATAGCTGGCCGTCGCAGCCAGCAGCGCCCACACGATCCCAAGCGGAAACGCATGCGGAACCTGTAGATCCGGATTCGCAAACGGCTGCTGCCACAGATAAAGACTGAACGAGATCGTGCCGACGAACACAACCGGCCGCGCACGCAACCACCGCGCACACCAGAACTCGTTACGGAAATTCAGCACGACGATCACGATCGCGATCAACGCGGCTTCAACCGTCACGCCGTAAGTCGCATTCCAGAACCCGCCGAGCCGATGTTCGGCGAGCGGCATGCCGATCAGCACGATGACGATGATCGCGGTCACGATGCGCGTCTCGCCGCGCCACGTACGAATCCAGGCTTCAAGCCGCTCGCGATTGAGCGACACATAACAGCCGATCAGGATCGGATCGACGCCCGTGTGCAACATCATCCCGAGCTGCCCGCGCAGCGCAGGCGCAACGAAATACGTCACAGCGCGCACCAGCGGCACGACCAGGATCAACGCGGCCAGCCAGCGCGTGCCGCCGCGGCGCATCCCATACACGAACAACAGCGGCCAGAACCAGTAGAACTGTTCCTCGAGCGCGAGCGACCAGAAATGGCCGAGATGCCACGCGCCGTCCGGATGCAGCGCGTTGTCGCCGGTCAGCCCGAACCACGCCGAATAATTCCACAGGTGCAGCGCCGCATACAGCCACTGCCGGCGGTCGACGTCGAACCAGCCGGCGAAGGCCACGATCGCGACCGCCGCGAGATACACGTAGCAGGCCGGCCAGATCCGCAACGCGCGACGCACATAGAACGACGTCAGCGCGATGCCGCCCGTGCGTGCAAACTCGGCGCGCAGCACGTTGGTGATCAGGAAACCGCTGAGAACGAAGAAGATCAGCACGCCAAGACGCCCGTCGGCGATCAGCCGCAACGGCGCGTACCAGCCCGTGTAGCCGCCGGGCAGCACGTGCTCGGCGTGCCCGACCACCACCATCGCGACCGCGACGGCGCGCAACCCGGTCAACTGCGTGACGCGATGGTTCATCGGCTGGTTTCCGTTGGCACGGTGGATGGGCAGCACGCCGGCGCCCCCGCTTCGGCACGCCGATATGCCGCCGGGATTTTGTATGAAAAATATCGGAATGAAATTACTTCAAAAATCTCCGGGGCGACACCGGCGGCCTCGCACGCCGGAACGAGCCGACGCCGGGGGCGGCGAATGGGCATAATGACAAGCCTTGTCCGGCGGCGGCCGGTCCGATGCCAACACAACGATTTTTGCGGCGGTGCAATATCCGTAGCCCCCCGCCCGCACACCAGCCCGCGCGTCGTCCGCCTCCCGTCGCCCCTTACCCGGAGCCTGCCTGTGTACCCATCGATCGAACCCTACGCCCACGGCCATCTCGACACCGGCGACGGCCACCGCATCTACTGGGAGCGCTGCGGCAACCCGGCCGGCAAGCCCGCCGTGTTCCTGCACGGCGGCCCCGGCGCCGGCTGCAGCCCCGACCATCGCCGCCTGTTCGATCCCGAGCGCTACGACATCCTGCTGTTCGACCAGCGCGGCTGCGGGCGCTCGACGCCGCACGCGAGCCTCGAGAACAACACGACGTGGGATCTGGTCGCCGATATCGAACGCCTGCGCGAAATGGTCGGCGCCGAGCAATGGCTGGTGTTCGGCGGTTCGTGGGGCAGCGCACTGGCGATCGCATACGCGGAAACCCACCCCGAACGCGTGAGCGCGTTGATCGTGCGCGGCATCTTCACGATGCGTCGCGCGGAATTGCTGTGGTACTACCAGGAAGGCGCATCGTGGTTGTTCCCCGACCTGTGGGAAGACTTCGTCGCACCGATTCCGGAAGCCGAGCGCGGCGACCTGATTGCCGCCTACCATCGCCGGCTGACCGGCACCGACGAAGCCGCGAAGCTCGAAGCCGCACGCGCGTGGAGCATATGGGAAGGCCGCACGATCACGCTGCTGCCCGACCCCAAACTCGCCGCGCACTTCGCCGAAGGTCACTACGCCCTCGCGTTCGCGCGAATCGAGAACCACTACTTCGTGAACAAGGGCTTCGTCGAGGAAGGCCAGCTGCTGCGTGACGCGCATCGCCTCGCGGGCATCCCGGGCGTGATCGTGCAGGGTCGCTATGACGTCGCGACACCCGCGCGCACCGCATGGGAATTGTCGAAGGCGTGGCCGGATGCGACTTTCCAGATCGTGCCCGGCGCCGGGCATGCGTACAACGAGCCGGGGATCCTGGAGGCGCTGATCGCGGCGACGGACCGGTTCGCCGCGTAATCGACGCTATGCAACGCGGTGCGTGCGGCCGTGCCTGCCGGCACGCTCACGCACCGCCCCTGTCAAAGCGCCGCTTCGACGATCGCCTTGCCGCTGATCGCCCGCTCGACGAGCTGTTCGTCGCCGACCTTGCGGATCGCATCGTCGAGCAACCCTTCCGGCGCTTCGGTCGCCACCTTCAGCAAGCCCGACAAGCCGCGCGCGTCGAGCACCACCAGCGTCTCCATCGAATCCGCGCGGCTCACGAGCACGCGGCGCCACGCCGGCCCCGCACCGAAGCTCGCGCAGAGTGCAATCGTCTCGCTGCCGAGCGTGTAGTCGAAATTTTTGATCATGATCTGCCGCCGTTGCAGAGAAATGGCGCGGTGCCGTGACGTCGGTACGCTCGCGCGTGCCGCCGAAAGGACGGGGTCCAAACCGTTCGCCGACAACACCATGCTAGGCGTACAGTATTAACGAAGACTTAAGGCGCCGACGGCGGCAGCGAAACCTCTCGCTTGGCCGCCGTCGACCTTTGATGCACGGTTAACCGATTACGCCGATGGGGCGTGAGCCTACCGCGGGCTGATCGAGAACAGCAGGCCGTCGGTTTCGTTCGCGACCGCGGAGTAACGCAGCTTTCCGACGCTACGCTCGATCATTTTGGATTCCTTTCGACCTTCCATGGCGAGCTGGATCACCTTCACGACGGTTTCCGTATCGTCATGTTCCGCAGTAGCGGCCGGCTTGACCGCTGCCGCGATCGTGACAAGGGTAGCGACGGACTTCAGCATCACCCCCGGCTCATCAACGCCGATGTGGATCACGAGTTCGCGAAGCGTTCCGTCGGACTTGTTGACGACACCGGCCAACTTGAGGCTGCGGCCGACCGACTGCTGAAAACCGTCATAAACGGTATCGTGAACGAGTTCGATTTCCGCGAGCGCGTCCTTGCCGCCCGCCGTGGAAACCCGGCGATTGTAGTTGCTGCGAAACTGCTGCGGCGTCAGGTCAAGCGACAGGGGCGGTGCGGCTGCGGTGCCCGGGCTCGACGCTGCGTCGACGGCGACATCCCCTACATGGTGATCGGCGGCCTTGCCCGCGTCGTCCTGCCCCGGGTGGACCAGAGCGGCCACGATCACCGTCAATATCGCCGCCAATATGCCGCCGAAGAACAGTGGCGCGCGCTTTGGCACTGCGCCCGTCTTGTTTCTGAAGAAGGAAGGCCAGATCAAACCGATCATGGCCACGACGATGAACAGTAGGCTGACGCAACCCAACACCCCGGAAACAATGCGCATTTTATTCATGCCCTTTTTTTGAATAGGGCATGATAACAAAAAACACACAACGCCTTACACGTCCCTTTCTGACTCCAGCGGCTCCACCGTCACGCCGACCTTCAGCTCCTGATCCGCGCCGCCGCCGCGAATCACGCCGCGCAGCGGCGTCACGTCCGCATAGTCGCGGCCGATCGACAGCATCACGTAGTCGTCGCCCGGCGCGCGATCGTTGGTCGGGTCGAGCTGCAGCCAGCCGTTGTCCTCGGGCCACGCCGGGTCGTACACCTCGACCCATGCATGCGACGCGTCGGCGCCGATCAGCCGCGGCTGCCCGGGCGGGGGCTGCGTGAGCAGGTAGCCGCTCACGTAACGCGCGGCCAGCCCGAGCGAGCGCAGCGCGCCGATCATCACGTGCGCGAAATCCTGGCACACACCCGTGCGCAACCGCAGTGCATCGAGCGCCGACGTCGTGATGTCGGTACTGTTCGGCGTATACGCAAAATCGGCATGCACGCGCCGCATCAGCTCCCACGCGGCCTGCACGAGCGGCCGTTGCGGCGTGAAGCTCGACGCTGCATACGCGGCGAGTTCGGGATCGCACGCAACATGCGGCGACGTGAACACGAATTCGCTCGCCGCGTCGTAAGGCTGCCCCGCGCGGAACCGCAAGCGGTCGCGCACCGCTTCCCACGCCATCGCCTGTTTCGCGTCGGGTTTCGCGATGGCGGGCGGCGGCTCGCCGCGCGCACCGCGTGACCACACCGGCGGCGTCACGCGTACCGTGCTGCGGCTACGCACGAGCAGCGCATCGTGCGGCTGGTTCAACGCAAACGACGCGCGCGCGTTGCCGAATGCGTCGATCTCGGTCCCGACCGATTCCGGCGCGGGATCGATGTCGAGCGCAAACGACAGCACCTGCTGGCGCGGCGTGACGAGCGGCTGCAGGCGTGCCTGGTGCTGCGCCGATTCGACGCGCGCCGCGTAACGGTATTCGGTGTCGTGCGTGACGCGCAGCAACCGGCCTGGCGCACCCGCAGCCGGCGCAGATACCGGTGCCGATGCGTTCCGCGTATGACCGGAACCGTGCGGCGCTTTCGCCGCGCCTTTCGTCGTCACCATAACGTCCTGCCCGCCTCGCGCACGTGGCTGAAATAGCGCTCGCCGATCCGGTTCGACAGTTCCCACACCGCCTTCACCGTCGTGTCGAGCGCCTCGAGCAGCTTGTCGTGCCGGCCGCCGTCGGCGGTCTCGCACAGCTCGTGCAGCGACCACGCGGGGACGTCGGGAATCGTCTCGGCCAGCTCGGACAGCGCATAGCCTTCGCTGCGCTCGACCTTCGTCAGCCGGCCGCGCAGCGCCTGCACGACCCAGCCGAGCGAGCGCGGATTGTCGGTATCGAGCACGACGAGCGACAGCAGCGGCGCGACGTCGAAGCCGCGCTGGAACCGCGAACGGAACGTGATCGTGCTGTCGAACAGTTCCAGCACGAGCTCGAAGCCGTCCTGCCGGTGCACCGCGCCTTCGTCGAAGGCCGCCTTCAGCACGCTGCACAGGAAGTCCAGCCGGTCGATCTGCCGGCCGATCGACAGCAGCCGCCAGCCGTCGTCGCGCGTCATGTTGTCGGTCTGCGCGCCCGTGATCGCGCCGAGCAGCAGGCCGAGGCGCTCCAGCAACTGCAGTGCCTCGTTGCCGATCTGCTCCTCGGCTTCCGGCTGGCCCGCGCTGTCCGCGAACAGCTGGGTCGCGTCGTCGATCAGACGCCACTGATCGCTCGACAGTCGCTCGCGGATCGCGGCGGCCGCGCCACGCATCCCGAACAGGCAGGACGCAATGCCCGACGTGCGATCCGCGCCGCGCGTCAGCGACGTCGCGAGCGTGTGCTGGAATGCACGCGGCGCATCGACGGCGTTCGGCGCATCGGCCGCGATCAGGCCCGTGTCGCGGCACAGCGTGTCGAGCAGTTCCAGGTGCGCGGGGCTGTCGACATCGTCCTCGCCGCGCAGCCGTTCGAGCGCCGCGCGCGCGAGGCGCATCAGGTTGGTTGCGCGTTCGGTATAACGGCCGAGCCAGAACAGGTTTTCAGCCGCACGGCTCGCGATCGCGCGCGGGCGCTCGACGAGATCGTCGGGGCCGAGGTGCGTCTGCAGCAGCGTCGTCGAATCGACGATGCCCTCGGTCATCACCCACGTATCGACGGTGCTGCCGCCGCGCGGCATCGGCGCGTTGAACAGCGTGTCGCGCGTGCCGACCCGCGACAGCCCGCCGGGCAGCAGCCGCCAGCGCTGCGCACCGTCGGCGAGCGCGAACACGCGCAGCAGCACCGGCTTCGGCACGATGCGCGCGCCGCCGTTGCTGTCGGGCGCGTCGTGGCGCGGCCAGGTCGGCGCCTGCGACAGCGGCAGATCGGCCTGCACCGTGTAGTGTTCGGGCCGCGCGAGAATCCGCGCGCGCCATTCCGCCAGTTGCGCCTGCGTGAGCCGCGCGCCGATCACCGGCTCGAATGCGCCGCCTTCCTGCACGTCGGGTGGATAGGATGCCTTGACGATGCCGCGCGCGAGCTGCGGCAGCGCGTCGTCGCACGCGGCCGCCTCGCCGCACCACCACGAATGCACGGCCGGCAGCGTCAGCGTTTCGCCGAGCAGGCCTTCCGCGAGACGCGGCATGAAGCCGAGCATCGCCGGCGATTCGAGGAAGCCCGAACCCGGCGCGTTCGCGAGCAGCACGTTGCCCGCGCGCACCGCCTGCAGCAGCCCCGGCACGCCGAGCATCGAATCGGTCCGCAGTTCGAGCGGATCGAGCCATGCATCGTCGACGCGCCGCAGGATGCCGTGCACCGGTTCGAGCCCGCTCAGCGTCTTCAGGAACACGCGGTTGTCGCGCGCGGTCAGGTCGCCGCCTTCGACGAGCGTGAGACCGAGGTAGCGCGCGAGATACGCATGCTCGAAATAGGTCGCGCTGTGCGGCCCCGGTGTGAGCAGCACGATCCGCGAATTCTTCGCGGCGGGGCTGAGCGACTGCATGCTCTGCAGCAGCGCACGGTACGCGGACGCGAGCCGCTGCACGCGCAGCCCGCGAAACCCGCGCGGAAAGAGCCGCGACACGATCAGCCGGTTTTCGAGCAGGTAGCCGAGCCCGGCCGCGCCCTGCGTGTGCTGCGCGACGATCCGCCATTGGCCGTCCGGGCCGCGCGCGAGGTCGAACGCGACGACGTGCAGCCAGGTATCGCCCGGCACACGTGCGCCGCGCATCGCGCGCAGATAGCCGGGATGGCCGGTGACGAGCGCGGGCGGCAGCAGCCCGCGCTCGAGGATCGTCTGCGGCCCGTACAGGTCGGCCAGCGTCGCGTTGAGCAGCCGCACGCGCTGCAGCACGCCGCGCTCGATCCCGACCCAGTCCTCGGGCGTGACGATCAGCGGCAGCAGGTCGAGCGACCACGGGCCGACCGCGCCGTCGCCGGCGCGCTGCTCGTGCAACTGATAGAACAGGCCGTTCTCGCGCATGCGCCGGTGCAGCGCGTCGGCGCGGCGGTCGAGGTCGGCCACGCCGTCGCTGCCGATCGACGTGAAGAAGCTGCGCCACGCGGGCGCGAGCGCAGGCGCGTGCAGGCTGGCCGCGCTGCCGCGCAGTTCGTCATAGCGGCCGGCAACGGCCGGCGCCGCGAGCGCGGCGGCCAGTTCGGCGGCGTCCGGCTGCGCGCCGGTATCGAAAAGCGTGGGCATCGCGTCGAGGGCGGCGAGATGATCGAGGTCAATGGGCGGCACGATGTCGTTCCGTCGTCAGGGTGCGGCCGCGCACGCGCGCCGCCACCCGGGTGGCGGGCTGCGGCGCGCGGCCGCAATCTGCCCGCATCCTAGCATTCCGGCAGGGCCGCCAGCGACCGAAACCGCCGGGTATCGCGAACCGCGCATCGTCATCCGCCTCGTCATCGTCCGGTCACGGCCGCCGCAGGTCGAGCGTGAACGGGAATTCGCGGCTCGGCGCGGCAGCCGCGACATCCATCCGCCCCGGCGTATGCCCCATCTCGACGAAGCGCGCGAGCCGGCGGCTCTCGGCTTCGTATGCATTGACCGGGAACGTTGCGTAGTTGCGCCCGCCCGGATGCGCGACGTGGTAGCGGCAACCGCCGAGCGAGCGCTGCAGCCACGTATCGACGATGTCGAACGTGAGCGGCGCGTGCACGCCGAGGGTCGGATGCAGCGCGGACGGCGGCGACCATGCCTTGTAGCGCACGCCCGCGACGTATTCGCCGACGGTGCCGGTCGGCTGCAGCGGCAGCGCGCGGCCGTTGACCGTCACGACGTGCCGGTTGTCGTTCAGCCCCGTCACGCGCACTTCGAGCCGTTCGACCGACGAATCGACGTAGCGCACCGTGCCGCCGGGCGCGCCCTCCTCGCCCATCACGTGCCACGGCTCCAGCGCGCCGCGCAGCGACAGCTGCATCCCGTTCACCGCGATCTGGCCGAACAGCGGGAAGCGGAATTCGAAGTGCGGCGCGAACCACGCCGGATCGAACGCGAAGCCGGCGTCGCGCAGTTCGGTCAGCACGTCGTCGAAATCCATCTGAAGAAACGCGGGCAGCATGAAGCGGTCGTGCAGCGCGGTGCCCCAACGCGTGAGCGGCGTCGTGTACGGCGCGGCCCAGAAACGCGCGACCAGCGCGCGCAGCAGCAGTTGCTGCACGATGCTCATCCGGGCATGCGGCGGCATCTCGAACGCGCGCAGTTCGAGCAGGCCGAGCCGGCCGGTCGACGAGTCCGGCGAATACAGCTTGTCGATGCAGAACTCGCTGCGGTGCGTGTTGCCGGTCACGTCGATCAGCAGGTTGCGCAGCACGCGATCGACGAGCCACGGCGGCATGTCCTGCCCGAACAGCAGCTTGTTGCGCTGGATCTCCGCGAACGCGATGTCGAGTTCGTAAAGCTGGTCGTTGCGCGCCTCGTCGACGCGCGGCGCCTGGCTCGTCGGCCCGATGAAGAGCCCGGAGAACAGGTAGGACAGCGACGGATGGTTGTGCCAGTACGCGATCAGGCTCGCGAGCAGGTCCGGGCGGCGCAGGAACGGGCTGTCGGCCGGCGTCGCGCCGCCGAGCACGAAGTGGTTGCCGCCGCCCGTGCCGACATGGCGGCCGTCGACCATGAACTTCTCGCTGCACAGCCGCGACTGCCACGCCGCGTCGTACAGGAATTCGGTGTGGTCGACAAGCTCGCCGAAGTTGCTGGCCGGATGGATGTTCACCTCGATCACGCCGGGATCGGGCGTCACCTGCAGCATCTTCAGCCGCGCGTCGCGCGGCGGCGGATAGCCTTCCAGGACGAGCTTCACGCCCAGCGCGTGCGCGGTCAGCTCGATCGCGCCGAGCAGGTCGAGATAATCCTCGAGCGCGGCAAGCGGCGGCATGAACAGGTACAGGATGCCGTTGCGCACTTCGACGCACAGCGCGGTGCGCGTGATCCACGCGGCCGATTCGAAGCGCTCGGGGAGGCGACCCGGGTCGCGCGCGGCCGGCCGGCCATTGCCGGCCGTGCCGTCGTCGCGCCACTGCATCACGGTCTGCGCGGACGCCTCGCGATGCACGCCGGACAGGTAGCGCGGCACATCGGCCGGCGCCGCGTAGCGTGCGCGGATCGCAGCGGCATCCGGCAGCGCGTCTCGCGGCGCGAACGGGTCGCGCTCGACGAGATACGGATAGTCGGCGCGACTCGCCCACGGCAGCGAATCGAGCGGCAGCCGATAGCCCATCGGCGAATCGCCGGGCATCAGGTACATCCGCTCGTCGCGGAAGAACCACGGGCCCGTCTGCCAGCGCGGGCCGTCGAGACCGGGCCGATGGCGGCCCCGCGCGTCTTCCGCGCGCTTGACCGGCAGCACGTAGCCGACCACGCTGTCGAGCTGCTGCTCGAACACCTTGCGCAGCCGCGCGCGTTCGAGCTCGTCGTCCAGACGCGAGTCGAACGGGTCGACGTTGACCGGCAGCCGGCGCTCGCGCCACAGGTAGTACCAGACGTCCTCGTAGCCGGGCCGGATGAATTCGCCGGTCAGGTTCAGCCGCGCGGCGAGCGCATCGATGAAGCGCTTTGCGTCGTCGGTCGTATAGGCGGACGGCTCGCGCTCGTCGGCGAACAACGACGGATCGTGCCACACGGGCTGGCCGTCCGCGCGCCAGAAGATCGACAGCGCCCAGCGCGGCAGTTGCTCGCCCGGGTACCACTTGCCCTGCCCGAAATGCAGGAAGCCGCCGTCGCCGTATTCGGCGCGCAGCCGTTGCACGAGTTCGGTCGCGTAGCCGCGCTTGGTCGGGCCGAGCGCGTCGGTGTTCCACTCGGCGCCGTCGCGATCGTCGATCGACACGAAGGTCGGCTCGCCGCCTTGCGTGAGCCGCACGTCGCCGGCCGCCAGCGCGCCGTCGACCTGCATGCCGAGCGCCAGCACGCCGTCCCACTGCGATTCCGTGTACGGCTTCGTCACACGCGGCGATTCGTACACGCGCGTCACGGTCATCTCGTGCTCGAACGACACCTCGCACTCGTCGATCAACCCCTCGACCGGCGCGGCGCTGGTCGGCTGCGGCGTGCAGGCCAGCGGAATGTGGCCTTCGCCGGCGAGCAGGCCCGAGGTCGGGTCGAAGCCGATCCAGCCGGCGCCGGGCAGGTACACCTCGCACCATGCGTGCAGGTCGGTGAAGTCGACCGATGTGCCGCTCGGGCCGTCGAGCGATTTCACGTCGGGCGTGAGCTGGATCAGGTAGCCCGACACGAACCGCGCGGCGATGCCGAGATGACGGCACAGCTGCACGAGCAGCCATGCGCTGTCGCGGCACGAACCCGAGGCCAGTTCGAGCGTCTGCTCGGGCGTCTGCACGCCCGGCTCCATCCGCACGAGATAGCCGATGTCGTGCTGCAGTTGCTGGTTCAGCGCGACGAGGAAGTTCACGGTGCCGGCCGGCGTGCGGTCGACGCCGTCGAGATACGCGCGGAACAGCGGCGACGCGCTCGTCTGCGGGTCGCACACGAGATACGGTGCGAGCTCGGTCTTCAGCGCGTCGTCATAGCTGAACGGGTATTGCTCCGCGCTGGCTTCGAGGAAAAAGTCGAACGGGTTGTACACCGACATCTCGGCGACGAGATCGATCGTGATCTCGAAGTGCTCGGTGCGCTCCGGAAACACGAGCCGCGCGAGATAGTTCGAGAACGGGTCCTGCTGCCAGTTGATGAAGTGCTGCGCGGGCTCGACCGTCATCGAATACGCAAGGATCGGCGTCCGGCAGTGCGGCGCGGGCCGCAGGCGCACGACCTGCGGGCCGAGGTTGACGAGCCGGTCGTAGCGATAGCGGGTGGTGTGATGCAGCGCGACGTGGATGGACATGGGAGCTCGGTTCGGGTTGGGCCGGCCGCGCGCCGCGTCGCGCTCGATGCGACGCGGCACCCCGGCCTGGCGGATTCGGCGAAAGCGTGCGCGAGGTCAGACGAGCTCGGGCGTCTGCACGACGCTGATCTCGACACCGACGGCCGTCGCGCCGAGCCCCGTCACCGGCTGCGCGTCGCGATAGTCGAGGCCGACCGCGATGCGCACGTAGCGCTCGTCCGGGCAGCGATTCATGAACGGATCGAACCCGACCCAGCCGAGCCCTTCGACATAGGCCTCGGCCCACGCATGGCCGGCCGGCTGCTGCATCAGCCCGGCCGCTTGCGGCTGCGCACCGTGCGCCGGCTGCGGCATCCCCTGCGACTGCGACTGTGCGGCATGCGACGCGCCGAGCACCTGCTGCATGCCCTCGCCGCTCTGCAGCGCGAGCGCTTCTTCCTCCTCGACGTCGCCCGCGTTCTGCTTCGCGTCGGCGATGCGCTGCATCGCGCTGTCCGCCAGCACGTAGCCCGAGATATAACGCGCGGGAATCTTCAGCACGCGCGCGGCCGCGATGAACGCATGCGCATGGTCGCGGCTCGTGCCCTCGCCGCTTTGCAGCGCGGTTTCGGCGTCGACGGGGGCGTCGGCGGCCAGGTTCGGCGCATACGCGATGCGGTCGTGCACTTCCGTCATCAGCCAGTGCAGCGCGTCGAGGCTGTGCGGCTCGATCGGCAGCGCTTGCGCCAGCGCACGCACGGTGTCGCCCGCCTTCGTCAGCGCCGTTTCGCGCTCGAAGATCCACGGCGGCGCATAGCCTTCAGGATGACCGAGTATGCCCGCGCGGTCCTGCGTCTCGACGACGCCGGCCGCGACGACGACGATCTCGGCCTTCGCGCCGCGGTCGTGCCGCACGAGGTCGATCCGGTTGCCGAGCCCGTCGGCGTAGGACAGCGACGGCTCGACGCCGTCGATCGTGACCTGCCACGCGCGCACCGTCTGCCCGGGGCCCGACTGCGGGCGCAGCCGCAGCCGTTGCAGTGCATGGGTGGCTTGATCGTCGTACTGATAACGCGAGATGTGTCGGATGGCGAGTCGCATGGCAAGTCTCAGTCGAAGTTGTAAGCCTGGGCGATTTCGAGCCCGAGGCTGTTGTTGCGGCCGATGAAGTCGGTCAGGAACTCGTGCAGGCCGCTCTTGAAGATCCGCTCGACCGAGGTGTCGGACAGCATTTGCAGGATCTTCGTGGCCGTGTCGTGACACGGGTGTGTCACACCGTAATCCTTCGCGAGCAGGTTCAGGCTCGACACGACGCGCCCGTAGCAATAGCGCAGCGAACGCGGCATGCGGCCGTTCAGGATCAGGTAGTCGGCGATGTTCATCGGCTTGTACTGCACGTCGTACACCCAGCGGTACGAACGGTGCGCGGCGACGCAGCGCAGGATCGTCTCCCACTGGTAGTTGTCGAGGATCGTGCCGACGTGCGACACCGACGGCAGCAGCAGGTGGTATTTCACGTCGATGATCCGCGCGGTGTTGTCCGCGCGCTCGATGAATGCGCCGATCTGCGCGAAATCGAAGATCTCGTTGCGCAGCATCGTGCTGTAGAAGCTGCCGAGGATCAGCGCGGTTTCGCGCTTCACCTGGTCGAGCACGTTCGGCAGCTCGCTCTCCGGCACCGGCTGCGCGAGCGCGCGGCGCAGCGCGAGCCACGCGCCGTTCACGCTCTCCCATGCCTCGCGCGTGAGCGCCGTGCGCACCATCCGCGCGTTCGAGCGCGCGGCCTCGATGCACGACAACACGCTCGACGGGTTGTCGCGGTCGCGCAGCAGGTAGTCGGTCACGGTATCGGCCGCATACGCGTCGTATTTCTGCCGGTAGCCGTCGTCCGTGCCCGAGCTGACGAGCACCGACGACCATTCGGCCGGCGCGTCGGACGTGCGCGTGAGCGCCATCCGCAGCCCGGCATCGACGATGCGCGCGATGTTCTCCGCGCGCTCGATATAGCGGTACATCCAGTAGAGACCGCTTGCAGTACGTCCCAGAAGCATCTCGTGTCCACTCCGTCTTCGTTCGGTTGGCGCCCCGGTCGCGGGGCGCGCGGTCGCGTCCGGCTCAGTCGGCCAGCACCCAGGTGTCCTTGGTGCCGCCGCCCTGGCTCGAGTTGACGACGAGCGATCCCTCCTTCAGCGCGACGCGCGTCAGCCCGCCCGGCGTGATGCGGATCCGGTCCGACACCAGCACGAACGGCCGCAGGTCGACGTGGCGCGGCGCCAGGCCGGCTTCGGTCAGGATCGGCGTCGTGGACAGCGCGAGCGTCGGCTGCGCGATGTAGTTCGCGGGGCGCGCGCGCAGCTTCGCGGAAAAGGCTTCGAGTTCGGCCTTCGACGCGCACGGCCCGACCAGCATCCCGTAGCCGCCCGAGCCGTGCACTTCCTTAACGACCAGTTCGTCGAGATGGTCGAGCACGTATTTCAGGCTGTCGGCTTCGCCGCAACGCCAGGTCGGCACGTTCTCCAGCAGCGCCTTGCGGCCCGTGTAGAACTCGACGATCTCCGGCATGTACGAGTAGATCGCCTTGTCGTCGGCGATGCCGGTGCCGGGCGCGTTCGCGATCGTGATGTTGCCCGCGCGGTACACGTCCATGATCCCCGCGACGCCGAGCACCGAGTCGGGGCGGAACGTGAGCGGATCGAGGAACGCGTCGTCGACGCGGCGGTACAGCACGTCGATCGGCTGGAAGCCTTCGGTCGTGCGCATCGCGACGCGGCCGTCGATCACCTGCAGGTCGCTGCCCTCGACGAGATGCACGCCCATCTGGTCGGCAAGGAACGAATGTTCGTAGTACGCGGAATTGTGGATGCCGGGCGTGAGCACGGCGATGGTCGGGTTGTCGGCGTTGCCGCCCGGCGGGCACACGGCCGCGAGCGACTGGCGCAGCATCTGCGGATAGGTCTCGACCGGGCGCACCTTCACCTGCTGGAACAGCTCCGGGAAGAGCTGCATCATCGTCTCGCGGTTTTCCAGCATGTACGACACGCCGGACGGCGTGCGCGCGTTGTCTTCCAGCACGTAGAACGCGTTCTCGCCGGTGCGCACGATGTCGACGCCGATGATGTGCGTGTAAACGTTACCGGGCGGCCGGAAATCGATCATCTCCGGGATGAACGCTTCGTTGTGCGCGATCAGGTGCTTCGGCACGATGCCCGCGCGCACGATTTCCTGGCGGTGGTAGATGTCGTCGAGGAACGCATTGAGCGCCATCACGCGCTGCTCGATGCCGAGCGACAGCCGGCTCCATTCGGCGCCCGAGATGATGCGCGGGACGATGTCGAACGGAATCAGCCGCTCGGCGGCCTCCGCGTCGCCGTAGACGGCGAACGTGATGCCCGTCTTGCGGAACACGCCTTCCGCATCGTGGGCCTTCTGGGCGAGGCTCGCGGGATTCTGCGTGTCGAGCCACTGCTTCAGGCGCGCGTAGGGCGCCCTTACCATGTCGCCGGATTGCAGCATTTCATCGAATGGCTTCATCGATCTTTTCTCCATCGATCGTTTTCCCCGGCATTGCGCATGCCGGACCGGCGTAACGAATGCTTTGCAAGGAACGTGCCTTGCTCGATCCCCTCGATATCCCCCCGTTTTCGCGCCGCGCCGGGCACGCCCGCGCGGCATTGCGCACCATCGCGGTGCAGCGCCCGACGCGACGGGCGACGACGGTGCGTCGCCGGCGCGCACGGTTCATGCTGCGCCGCGTCTTTCGAACATAGTTCCCCCGCGTGTCACGAATGTGCAATCTGCACTGCACAAAAAAGCGGCCCGCCCGGGCCTCGGACCACCGGAACGAAAGGACGGGAAGGCGGGCCGGTACGCGCACGGCGCAACCGGCCCTGGGGGGAAGTACCGTCTGCGGCCGCACCGGCAGTTCGACGCGATGAACTGTCCGGTTAGTCGGGTCCGGCACCTCAACGCTATGCAGCCTTAATCCCGCCGACAACGCCCATGCATATTTCGACTGACACCCATCGAAAAAAAACATCGGGCCGACCGGCGCGATGCGCGGTACGCTAGAACGTTCGTGCAGCAAACGGTGCCGCCGCCTTTCAGGCGCCCGACTATAAAAAGCGAAGATCGAAATGGAAGCAAAGTGGCTGGAAGATTTCCTGAGCCTGGCGGATACCAAGAGCTTTTCCCGGGCCGCGCGTAACCGGCACCTCACGCAATCGGCATTCAGCAGACGAATAGCCGCACTCGAAACCTGGATGGACGCGAAGCTGGTGGACCGGAGCATCAACCCGATCACGCTGACGCCGGCCGGCCAGATGTTCCGCGGGCTCGCCGCGGACATCCTGCGCAGCATGTATGCGGCGCGCAATCTCGTGAACGGCTACGACCAGTTCGCGGCCAGCGATCAGGTCGTGCGTTTCGCGGTGGCCCATACGCTCGTCTTCACGCTGTTTCCCGAATGGCTCAAGCAGCTCAACGGCGAGGTCGGCCACGTCACCGCGCGCGTCAACGCGGTGAACGTGCCGGAAGGCGTGCAGCAGCTCGTCGAAGGGGAATGCGACCTGCTGCTCGGCTATCATCATCCGCAGCTGCCGATCGTGCTCGACCCGAACCACTTCCCGTTCGTCAGCCTCGGCGTCGAACGGATCCTGCCCGTATCGTCACCCGATGCGCGCGGCAAGCCCGTGTTCCAGCTGCCGGGCACCCCCGATGCGCCGCTGCCGCTGCTCGCGTATTCGTCGGGCGCATTTCT
The DNA here is from genome assembly GCF_011753045.1 of Burkholderia sp. Ap-955. Lineage (NCBI taxonomy): Bacteria > Pseudomonadati > Pseudomonadota > Betaproteobacteria > Burkholderiales > Burkholderiaceae > Burkholderia > Burkholderia sp. Ap-955. The sequence goes on along the minus strand of NZ_VWWH01000022.1, from coordinate 52,962 downwards.
CGGCAACATCGTCGAGATGCTGCTGCTGAACGCCACCGAGCCGTACGTCCTGCACCGGTGCTTCGAGACGCACATGTCCGAGGCGCTGAAGGGCATGGTCGTGGCCGGGCACGGGATCGGCTGGCTCCCGGAAAGCTGCGTCGCGAAGGAACTCGCGGAAGGCACGCTCGTGTGCGCGGGTTCCGGCGACTGGATCACCGAGCTCGAAATCCGCCTGTACCGGTCGGCCCGCAAGCGCGGGCTCGCGGCCGAGCAACTGTGGACCTACATCATGAACCGGCCGCGCGCGGCGGTCGAAGGTGCAGCCGGCGCGGCCGAACCCGCGGCCGCACCGGCGATGCGCATCGCACGACGCAGCGCGGGCGGCAGCCGCTGATCGCCGCGTTCGCGTCGTTCCCGCGAACGACGCGAACGCAAGTCCGGTTCGCGACAATCGGGTGTGCGCAGGCATTCGCACCGCGCCGCTTCCCGGCGAACGCGCCCCGCTCTCCGGTAGCAAACAACGATCCCGCTTTAGCCTGAATAATTACCGCTCCGGACGTGCAATCGATATCAGACGAATCGCAATCGTTTGCATTCCGACGATGAACTTTTTACATCCGGCATAGTACACGGGCATTTTACGTCTGATTATCTGGGCGGAAATACCCTGTTACAGAACAAATTAAAAGTTTCGATTTACCTGTAACAATCTAAAATACCAACAACGCCTCCCTCGCATTTCATATTGTGCGACCTGTATCTGGTTCGATATCAATTTCCCTGAGACACAGTCGCAAAAATTCCTTTTATCAGTCGTTATTTTTCGGCATGAATGTCGATACGTCTGACGTGATTCAATGCGTGCAGGATCATCGCTACCGAATAGCAATTTTCATGTTCGGCAATATCGACTTTCTTCATAGTTAAGAGAAGTCATACGAATCCGTCGTTATCCTATTTAAATAGGATATTTAACGCCGTCCCATTCAGGCCACACGCGGTTGTTGGTTCAAAAACCATCGTGTATCAATAGCGTGTCGCAAAAAGAACGTTGGCAAATCTGACTCGGAATAAATGCTCGCAATTGATTCCGGACGGGAGGTTGCAATGTCTTCCTCGTTTCGACAGCATGCTCGCCCTTTGCTGGGCGTCTTCATCTGCACGCTCTGCATGAATGCAACGGCCCAGACGCTCACGTCCCAGCCACCCGCGTCCGCCGCCGCCACCGCGTCCGGTCCGGGTGCGGATCGCTACGTCATTTCGTATATCTGCGGCGATGCGCGGATCGACGGTACCGCGCCGCTGCCGCCCGACGGGCGGCCGTACAACCTGGGCGTGTCGTTTGCTTCCGCCAAGACGGGGCAGCCGCTCGCCAACGTCCAGGTGCGCCTGCGGCGACATGGCCGCGTACTCGTCGAATTCAATGCCTCGGGGTCGCGTTGCCTGTTCAGCGTGCCCGATGCGAGCTACCGGGTCGAAGGAACCTATGAGGGAGCGACCCAGTTCGCGATCGTCGAAACGGGGGTGCTGACCACGCAGTTGAAATGGTGAGCGCCACCTGAGCGCACCCCATCACGTCTTACAACACAACGTATCGAATCGAGGAGACATGAATGACTCGTGCAGAACGACAGGACGACTCGCCCGCCCACCAGCCGAAACCCTCCTGGGGTCCCGGAAAGAACGCGGCGCTCAGCTTCGTCGCATTCGCCGCGATCTTCGGCATCTTCGCGTACGCCGAACGGGACACGACGGTCGGTCATGCGAGCGTGACGCACGACATCTCCGGCGCGATCGGAACCGCCGTGGGGAAAACCCGCAACGCGATCATGACCCTTGCCTCGCGCGCAACCGCAACCGGTACGTCCGGGACATCGGCCGAGCCCGGGCCGGCCCCGACACGCACGCAGGCCGCGCCGCCCGCACCGGCGCCGCAGGTCGCGTCGACGTCGGCTGCGCCCGAGCTATCCACCGTGCCGCCCGTCACGCTCGCGGCCGGACCGGAAGCCGCGCCGCAACCCGCCCCCCGTGCCGTCGCGAAACTCCGGCAGTCGGCGCATGTGCCGCCCGTGAAGCTCGCGGCCGGTACGCATCCATCGGCCTACGGTCGCGCCGCCACGCGGCACGGCGCCGCGCACCGTGCGCAGCGTGCCGAAGCGCTGGCTGGCACGAGCAGGCGTATGGACTTCGCGCCCAGGCCCCGGCCGTATGGCACCGACACCATGCGGATGCAGACGGCAAGCATCACGCACGCCGAGCTGGAAAGCGCGCGTGCGCTGGCGAAGGCGCGCTCGTGCGCGGTAATCGACGAATGGGACTGTGTGGAACAAAACGCGAGCCGGGCGCTCGCGATCGACCCCAAGAACAGCGAATCGCGTGCATTGCTCGGTCAGGCGATCCGCAACCGGCTGTAAGCCGGGTCCGCATCACCGGGCCCTCGCAGCCCGGCCGCGCGACGTGCGAAGACGTGCGTCGTCAAGCGGCCAACTGATGTGATCGTGCCAACAGGAGACAACTCGTGGACAACAATCGGAAACAACAATTCACCACCGTCGCGCCGTCCAACCGACGGCTCCTCCTGCATGCACCGCTGGTGCTGCTGCTCGTCGCGTCCAGCCCCTGCTTCTCCGCCGACGGCGATCCGGAAGCAGGCCGCGTCAACGAATTCGCCGGAACCCACGGCGCCCCGGATGCGGGGCCGCGCGGTGGACAGCCGACGGTCGTGTCGATCCAGATTGCCCTGGCCGAAGTCGCCCCGCCACCTCATGCGACGACGCCGATCGCGCGGGCTTCGGACGAATCGATGCAGATCGCGCAGGCATCGAACCCGCAGCAGCCGACCATGCCGACCACGGTCGTGGTGGAACCGGAGGCGCCGCGATCGAGCGCCGCGGTGCCGGATGCGCGATCGCCGGATACGGCGGATACGGCAAATACGCCGACGCCGGTCGCGCAGATACCGACAGCGCCGATGCTGCTTGCGCAGGCCGAGAACGCCCGCCCACCCGAAGCGTCGACGATGTCCGACACTTCCGCCTCCCCTTCGCCGGCGCCGATCGCGCCGCCTTCGGACACCCCGCCGAAGATCGAACAAGCCGCACCCGCCACGCCGCCGCTCGCGCCGACGCAAACCGCGCAGGCCTCCGGCACCCCGATGCCGAACTCGCCCTCGCCCGTTCCCCAGATGCCTGGCTCGCCGCCGCCGTCGTCTCCGGGGCCGAACTCGCAGACGCCCGGCGCCCAGCTACCCGGCGAGCCGACACAGCGATCGCAAGGACCCGACGTCGAAAAGCCGAATGCCCAGGCGCCGAACCTGCGTACCGCCGACGTCGAGACCGTGCGCAACGACGTGTTCGGCCTCGCGGCGAGCGGCGGCGCGGTCAAGGCGCTCGAGGAAGCGAAGGCCCGGCCCGATGCGTTCTCCGCCGTCGACATCGCGCAACTGGAAGAACTGTCGATTCGCCAGCAGGTGCGCGGCGGACGCGACAAGTCGCGCTCGATGACGAGTTCCGACCGCTTCGACGGGATCGACAACGCGCTGCGCGCGGCAGACGATCTCGACAAGCGGATGCCGGCCACGCCCGAGTACACGCCGGTCAGGACCGCGCTCGCGGGCGACCGGACGATCGCCCTTGCGGCACGCGGCGACATGAAGCAGGCCGTCGCGACGTTCGAGACGATTCCGTCCAACGCGGAAATCTCGATCGACGCGCTGGCAGCCGTGGGCGACGCCTACCTGTACCTGAGCGAACCGGGCAAGGCGAATGCCGTGTACCAGCGCGCGCTGAAGCAGGCGACCGCGTCGCCGACGGATCGCGCGACCCGCGGCTTCCAGTACGGCGAGCGCACGCGTCCGATCGAACTGCGCGAAGGGCTGTTCTGGTCGTACGTCGACCAGGGACGCGCGGCGGACGCCAAGAAGGCGCTCGACGACATGGGCGCGACGCTGCCGCCGGCCAAGCAGGTGACCAACGTCGGTCCGGGAGAAAGCGACTATCTGCGCTACTACCGGCTGCGTGCGCAATACCTGATCTTCACGGGTCACCCCGATGAAGGGATCGCCGCACTCGAAGAGCTCGAGAAGGAGGTGCCGTTCAACGCGGAGGTGCGCGCCGCGCACGCCGACGCGGTGTCCGGCCAGGCGCATCCGCGCCAGGCGATCGCGATGTATCGCGCGTCGCTGACCGACCACCCCGACAGCGTCGAGATGCTCGCGGGCCTCGGTCGCGCATCGCTCACGGCAGACGACTACGCGACCGCGAAGAGCGTCGACCAGACCCTCGACAACACGTTCCCGGACAGCGGCGCCGTGCGGACCTTCAAGCGCGACTACAAGGCGTACCGCAGCCCGGTGTTCACCACCGACCTGAGCTTCGAGCACGGCAACAGCGCACTGGCCGACAACAGTTTCACGTCGGACAGCTACCTCTATTCGCAACCGTTCGGCGACAACTGGCGGGTCTTCGCGCACACGTTCTACGGCCATGCGCAAACCGACAGCGGCAGCGTCAGCCGCACGCGCACGGGCATCGGCGGCGACTACCGGCACGGGCCGCTCACCGTGCTGGGCGAAGTCACACGCTCGCTCGGCGGGGACGGACGCACGGGCGGCCGCGGATCGATCGCGTACGCGCTGAACGACTACTGGACAGTCTCCGGCGGGCTCGACTCCAACGACAACTCGCTGCCGTGGAAGGCGTATGCCGCGCACATCTGGGGCCGCTCGGCGAACGTGTCGGTCGTGTTTCGCCAGAACGACCGTCGTGAGGTCAAGCTGAGCTACGGCGTGAGCCGCTACAGCGATTCGAACTTCCACCAGGAGATCGCGGCAACCGCCACGCAGCGCGTGTACACGACCGCCAACCAGCAGGTCAACGTATCGCTGGATCTCGGCACCGACAGCAACACGCGCACGAACGCGCCCTACTTCAGCCCGGGCCGCGACTATGCGGCCGCGGCGACCGTCATGCACCAGTTGACGCTGTGGAAGAAGGGCGACATGGGGCTGCAGCAGCGCGTCTCGGTGTCCGGCGGCATGTACAACGAGCGCGGCTTCGGCACCAGCGCCCTGTGGAGCGCGCGCCTCGAGCACGCGTGGACGTTCAAGCACGACATCACGCTGAGTTACGGCGTCGAGGTCAGCAGCCACGCGTACGACGGCCAGCGCGAACGCTCCGAAACCGGCTTCATGTCGGTCAACCTGCCGTTCTAGCAAGGAGATCGAGCAATGCTGCAATCCAGACGGACCTTCATGTGCGGATGCATGGGCGCATTTGCCGCCTGTTCGCTGTTTCCGGGCGTGACCAATGCCAAGATGATCGACCTGCTACCGCCATCCGATCCGGCCGACGGCAAGACGTTTCGCGTGATCTGCATGCATGACGTGCGTGACAACCTGATGCAGACGTTCAACTCCGGTACGGCGATGGTCGACGCGTTCGCGGTCGATACCGGCACGCTGACCGCCATCTTCTCGTGGCTGCAGACCAACAACTACCACACCATTACGGTCAAGCAGATCGAGGAGTCGCGGCACGGCGGCAAGCCGCTGCCGCCGCGCTCGGTGCTGCTCACGTTCGACGACGGCTTTCGCAGCCACTACACGAAAGTGCTGCCGCTGCTCGAGCGCTTCAAGTATCCGGCCGTGATGGGCCTCGTCACCGCGTGGATCGACACACCGCCGGATACGCCGATCCGCATCAGCGACAAGGTTCAGGTGCCGCGCGACTATTTCCTGTCGTGGGACGAGGTGAAGAAGCTCGGCCAGTCGCCGTACGTCGAGCTCGGTTGCCACACCCACAACCTCCATCACGGCGCGGTCGCGAATCCGCAGGGCAACGAATTGCCGGCGACCACGTCGCATCTCTACCTGCAAGACCAGAAGCGCTATGAAACCGACGCCGAATTCCACGCACGCGTGCACGACGACCTGCAGACTTGCGTGCGGCAGATCCGCGAACGCACGGGCATCGTCGCACGCTCGATGGTGTGGCCATACGGCGCGGAAAACCAGCCGGTGCGCCAGATCTCGACGTCGCTCGGGATGGACATCCAGTTCAGCCTCGATGCCGGCCCGAATACGCCGGACGTGCCGCTGGACCGGCTGCGGCGGATCCTGATGATGTACGACGTCGACATCGGCGGGTTCGAGCGGTCGATGCGCGAACCGGCGTCGAACCGCGGCGACGTCGACGTGCCCGAGCGCATCGTGCAGGTCGACCTCGACCAGGTCTACGATCCCGATCCCGCACGGCAGGAAACGAATCTCGGCAAGCTGATCGAGCGCATCTACCGGATGCAGCCGAAATCGGTATACCTGCAGGCTTATGCGGACCCGAAAGGCACGGGTGTGGCCGAGGCGGTGTATTTCCCGAACCGGCACCTGCCGATGCGCTCCGACCTGTTCTCGCGCGCCGCGTGGCAGCTCAACACACGCGCCAACGTGCAGGTGTACGCGTGGATGCCGGTGCTCGCGTTCCGGCCGCCGGCCGACAAGCTGCGCGGGCTCGAGGCCGTGAGCGCCTACGGCGGCGCGCCGGCTCGCGAGAACGGCACGCGCACGTTCCGGCTGAGCCCGTTCGATCCGGAAGCACGGCTGATGATCCAGCAGGTCTACGAGGATCTCAGCAAGCACGCTTCGTTCAGCGGCATCCTGTTCAGCGACGACGCGGTGCTCGACGACTACGAGGATGCGGGCCGGCATGCGCTGCGCATCTATTCGCAGTGGGGGCTGCCGGCCGACGTCGGCAAGATCCGCGAGAACCCCGAGCTGCTGAAGCGCTGGACGCGCCAGAAGTCGCGCTACCTGATCGACATGACCAAGCAGCTGGAACAGATCGTGCTCGCCCACCAGAACGTGGGCGACGTGCTGACCGCGCGCAACATCTTCGCGATGCCGGTGCTCAAGCCCGAATCGGAAGCGTGGTACGCGCAAAACTACGACGATTTCCTCGCCAGCTACGACTACGTCGCGCTGATGGCGATGCCGTACATGGAGCAGGCGAAGGATCCCGAAGGCTGGCTGGACCAGCTCGTGAAAGCCGTGCGCGCGAAGCAGCGCGGGCTGCAGCGCACCGTGTTCGAACTGCAGTCGTACGACTGGCACGCACAGAAGCAGGTGCCGGCCAGCACGCTGCTCGCGCAGATGCGGCGGCTGCGCAGCGAAGGCGCGGTGAATTTCGGCTACTACCCGGACAACTTCCTGAACGGGCAGCCGGAACTCAACGTGATGCGCGACGTGATGTCGCTGAAGTCCCGCCTCGACCCGACCTCGATCAACGCGCTGATGCAACAGCATACGCAGGGAACCAAGACGCCATGACCACCCACAGCATCATCCAGCGCCTGCAGGATTTCGTCTTCTACTACCCGTTCTTCATGTCGTACCTGTGGATGATCGGCGGCGTCGTGCACTACTTCCTGCTCGAGGAAGGCCGCGAGATGTCCGCGCGGACGATCGCGTCGAGCGGGATCCCGAAGATCTCGATCGTCGTGCCCTGCTTCAACGAAGCCGCGAACGCGCGCAGCGTGATCAGCCACCTGGACCGGATGCAGTATCCGAACTACGACATCATCGCGGTCAACGACGGCAGCAAGGATCGCACCGGCGAGATCCTCAACGAGCTGGCCGTCGAGATCCCGCGGTTGCTCGTGATCCATCACGCGCGCAACGAAGGCAAGGCGGTCGGGCTCACGACCGCGGCGGCCGTGTCGAACGCGGAATACCTGCTGTGCATCGACGGCGATGCGCTGCTCGCGCATGACGCGATCGGCTGGATGCTCGAGCATTTCCTGACCGATCCGGGCGTCGGCGCCGTGACCGGCAACCCGCGCATCCGCACGCGCACGTCACTGCTCGGCCGCATGCAGGTCGGCGAATTCTCGTCGATCGTCGGGCTGATCAAGCGCACGCAACAGGTGTACGGCCGCATCTTCACCGTATCCGGCGTGATCACGATGTTCCGCAAGACCGCGCTCGCCGACGTCGGCTACTGGAGCTCGGACATGCTGACCGAGGACATCGACATCAGCTGGAAGCTGCAGTGCCGCGACTGGCGCGTCGTGTACGAGCCGCACGCGCTGAGCTGGATCCTGATGCCCGAGACGGTGAAGGGCCTGTACCGGCAGCGGTTGCGCTGGGCGAAGGGTGGCATCCAGGTGCTGATGAAGTACGCGGGCTCGCTCGCGCGACCGACGCAGATGATGATGTGGCCGCTGTTCGCCGAATACCTGATCGGCATCGCATGGGCGTACTCGATGACGTTCATCCTGCTGCTCGCGCTCGTCAACGTCGTGTACCCGCTGCCGCAAGACTGGCACGTATCGGTCGTGCCGCACTGGCACGGCATGCTGCTGGTCGCCACCTGCATCCTGCAATTGATCATCGGCAGCATGATCGATCGTCGTTACGACGAAAAACTCCTGATGTATTTCCTGGACACCATCTGGTATCCCGTCGCCTTCTGGCTGATCAGCATGATCACCACCGTCGTCGCCCTGCCAGCCGTCGTGCTGCGGGGCCGCGGCAAGCGGGCCGTATGGGTCAGCCCCGACCGAGGCATTCAACATGAAGAACGCACCGATTATTGACCTTTCCCTGCGCGCACCGCGCGAAATGATCGCCGAGCGCGGCCGCATCATCGGGTCCGTGCTGATCGTCTGGTTCCGGCTCTTGCGGCCGGCGCTGGTGGGGGCCGTGTGGGCATCGATCTGCATCTACACGTACCGCTACCTGCTGCCGTTCAATCCGGCCGAGATGCCGATCGAACAGATGGTGTTCTACGCGACCAGCATCGCGCTCATCGCGGGCACCATCGTCATGTGGCTGATCGCCGGACGCGTCGTGCATCCGCTGGCCTACCGGCTGCGCGTATCGAAGATACTGCGGCGCTCGGCCAGCGCGAAGGTGCGCTCGGTGCCGCCGACCGTGCTGGCAAGCGCCCGCCGGCGCGGCGCGCGGCGCACGACGCGCATTCTCGTCGCGTCGCACGACGCGAACGGCTCGATTTCCGACATCGAATGGGTAGCCCACGCGGGGCCGCAGCCCCGCGAGTAGGTCAGCGGAGCCGCGTCGCTGCGCACGGGATGTCATTCGTGCGACGCGGCGCCACTCCAGATACCGCGCTGCCGCACTTTGCCGGCAGCCCGGCAACCTTTGTGGACGAGGTGAAACATGTGCGGAATCGTCGGAGCAAGCGGCCTGAACAATCAAGTGCCGCAACTGGTCAATGCGCTGAGCAGGCTCGAGTATCGCGGCTACGATTCGTGCGGCATTGCCGTACAGGACGAAGGCCGCCTGCGCAGCGAACGCACGTTGCGGCGCGTGACCGACCTGCAGGCCCGCGTGCTGACGCTGGGCCTCGAAGCGCAGACCTGCATCGCGCATACGCGCTGGGCAACCCACGGCGCACCATCCGAAATGAATGCGCATCCGATCATGTCCGGCGACACGATCGCGGTCGTGCACAACGGCATCATCGAAAACCACGACGCGCTGCGCGTGGAGCTGCGGGAGCGCGGCTATACGTTTCGCGGCCAGACCGACACCGAGGTGATCGCGCACCTGATCCACAGCCTCTATCGCGACGACCTGTTCGACGCGGTCGTGCGCGCCGTCAAGCGGCTGCACGGCGCGTACGCGATCGCGGTACTGAGCGCGAAAGAGCCGCAGCGCCTCGTCGCCGCGCGCGCCGGCTCGCCGCTCGTGATCGGCATCGGCGCCGAACAGAACTACCTCGCGTCGGACTGCGCGGCGCTCGGCGACCTGACCGACCGCTTCGTCTACTTGGAAGACGGCGACGTTGCGCTGATCACGCCGGACCGGATCGCCGTGGTCGACTCGGGCGGGCACGAGGCCCAGCGCCCGCTGTGCCATGTGAAGGCGCGCGAAGACGACGCCGCGCTCGGCCCGTACCAGCACTTCATGCAGAAGGAGATCTTCGAGCAGCCGAAGGCGATCGCCAGCACGCTCGACGGCATCGACACGATATCGCCTGCGTTGTTCGACGCGACCGACGGCACGCGCGCGCTGCTGTCGCGAGTGAGGAACGTGCTGCTGCTCGGCTGCGGCACCAGCTACTACGCGGGGCTGACCGCGAAGTACTGGCTGGAGGCCATCGCGGGCGTGCCCGCCCAGGTCGAGATCGCCAGCGAATTCCGCTACCGCGAGACGGTGGCCGATCCGCGCACGCTCGTCGTCGGCATTTCGCAATCGGGCGAGACGGCCGACACGATCGGCGCGATCGAGCAGGCGCGCGACATGGGCCAGGAACTGTCGATGGCGATCTGCAATGTGGCGACCAGCACGATCGCGCGCAACGCGCCGCTGCGGTTCCTGACGCGGGCCGGCATCGAGCTCGGCGTCGCGTCGACCAAGGCGTTCACGACGCAGCTCGTCGCGCTGTTCGTGCTGACGCTGACGCTCGCGCAACTGCGCGGCCGGCTCGACGCGAAGCAGGTCGCGCTGCACCTGAAGCAGCTCCATGCGCTGCCCGAGCGCATTGGTCATGCACTCGCGCTCGAAACGCAAATCATGGGCTGGGCCACGAAGTTCGCACGCACCGAGAACGCGCTGTTCCTCGGGCGCGGCATTCACTTCCCGATCGCGATGGAAGGTGCGCTGAAGCTCAAGGAAGTGTCGTACATCCACGCGGAAGGCTATGCGGCCGGCGAACTGAAGCATGGCCCGCTCGCGCTCGTCACGAGCGCGATGCCGGTCGTCACGATCGCGCCGGACGACCGCCTGTTCCAGAAGCTGAAATCCAACATGGCCGAGGTACGCGCGCGCGGCGGACGGCTCTACGTGCTGGCCGGCGACCAGCTCGCGATCGACGCCGACCGCGACACGCACCTGATCCGCGTGCGCGAATCGGGTGACGTGCTGTCGCCGATCGTCAACGTGATTCCGCTGCAGCTGCTCGCCTATCACGTCGGCTGCGCGCGCGGCGCCGACGTCGACAAGCCGCGCAACCTCGCGAAATCGGTGACCGTCGAATGAGCGGGCGAACGCGCCCGGCACAGGCGGTCGCGCGGTGCGTCGCGACCGTGCTGTGCGGCGCATGCGGCATCGTCACGGCGATGCCGCCCGCCTTCGCCGCCACGCCGGTCGTGCATACGGTCACCGTGCAGGGCGCCCCTTCGTCTCACCCGGCCGTCGATCCGCGCAGCTTCATGCACGGCATCGGCGTGGCCGACGCCGGCAACGGCAAGCGCTGGGTGTTCTTCAGCAGCTCGGGGACCGTGCCGCGCGGCGCGATGCGCGGCGGCAGCTGGCCGCATGACGTGTACGTCGGCGAATGGCTGCCCGGCAAGCCGAACCTGCTGCACGTCCGCACGTTCATCAGCCGCCCCGAGGCGCAGGAGCCCGTGTCGATCGCGCAGAACGCTCGCGGCGACATCTTCGTCACGTTCGAGGACGGCTGGAACGCGCCGCAGGAAGTCAGCCAGCGCTACGGCGTCTACCGCCGCGACCTGAAGCCGATCAAGCCCTATCCGAACGACGTCGAATCGGGCGGCCACTCGGGACATGTCGCCACGGCGGCCGACCGCTTCGTCGTGTTCTATTCCGCCGACTGGATCGACGGCGGCGGCGTCGACAACCTCGGCACCGGCAACGGCGTGTACGTGAAAACTTATGACGCCGCCGGCCGCATGCTGAACCATGTCGCGGTCGCGCCGCGCCGCCGCGAGTGGTGGCCCGTCGTCGCGGGCTCGCCGCACACCGCGCTGCTCGTCTGGCAGAAATACATCGAAGGGAGCACGGACGCGACGCTCGAATACGCGATGTTCGACCCGGTCACGGCGAAGGTGGACAAGCTGGGGACGCTGAACGACGCGATCCAGTACTACGTGTATTCGTCGGCTTACGTGCCGGAGATCGACCGCTTCATCGTCGTCACGACGACGGCGGACGATCGCGGCGTCGCGATGCTGATCGCGCCGGATGGCCGCCGCACGGCGACGCTCGACTGCCTGCCGGCGTCGGTGCGCGAATCCGGCATCGGGGTGTCGGGCACGCATGCGTACGTACCGATCCGCGACGGGCGGCTGCTGACGCTGGCGCTCGGGCCGGCGGGCATTTCAGTGAGCGGCGTGCAGCGTTCGCCGATTCCGTGGGGTTCGACCGGTATCGCCGGCTTCCCCGGGAACGGCACGGCGATGCATTTCGTGTCGCTGACGCCGTCGGGCACGCGCGAAGCCGATTTCGAACCGGCCCGGGAAACGCCGACGCCGAAGAGCGCCGTGCCTTGCTCGAGCCATTGACGGCGGCGTGGTAACGGGCAGGATCACCGTGAACGCGGCCTGCATGCTCTCGTCCCGGCCTGCCCGCCGCCCCGCTCCCCGCGCTCCAGCGCTCCCGCCTCTTCCGCTCCTTCGCGCTCAAACCACGCCGCGCCATGCCACATCCTTCGCGCAGCCCGACTGCCAGGCGCGCTGCCGGCGGCTTGCCCGATCATGATCGGCCGCCCCCCTACTCGCGCCGCAGTCGCCAGCGCCGCGCGTACCGGATAGACTGTCGCCCGATTCCTTCCATCGGCCGCGGCGTCCGCCTCCTGTCGCCGCCGGAACGCCCTTACCCGGAGAACGAATGCTGAAGCGCCAGTGGTTTTCGCTTTTGCTGCTGACGGTTTGCCTGATCGGACAACGCGCGTCGGCCCAGTCCGCGCTCGAACTCGAGACGGACGGCACGGCCCGCGCCCTCACCCGGCAGACGCTGCTCGCGCGCCCCGATGCCGCCGACATCCACGTGCCGCGCGACATCGCATACGGCCGGCCGATGACGTTCCGCGCGGTGCCGTTCGCCGCGCTGCTCGGCGACAGGCTGCCGGCCGACGGCGTGCTCGAAACCCGTGCCGCCGACGGCTTCGCCGCGCAACTGCCGCTGGAGCTCGTGCGCCGCCGCACGCCGGCCGGCGCCACCCCGTGGCTCGCGATCGAGGATCCGGCGCATCCGTGGCCGAAGCTGCCCGGCAAGCCGGTCAGCGCCGGGCCGTTCTACCTGGTCTGGCTCGGGCCGGACGCGTCGTCGGTGCGCGGCGAGCAGTGGCCGTACCAGATCGTGCGCATCACGATCGAGTCGTCGCCGCTCGCGCGCTGGCCGTCGCTCGCCGTCGATGCCGCGTTGCCCGCGAACGATGCGGCTCGCGCGGGCCAGCACCTGTTCGTCATGCAATGCCTCGCGTGCCACCGCCTCGACGGCGCGGGCAGCAGCCATGCCGGCCCCGACCTGAACGCGCCGATGAATCCAGTCGACTACTTCCAGCCCGCCGCGCTGCGCCGCTATATCCGCAACCCGGCTTCGGTGCGCGACTGGCCGGGCCGCAGCATGCCGGCGTTTCCGCCCGATCAACTGAGCGACCGCGAACTCGACCAGATCGTCGCGTATCTCGCTTATATGGCGCGGCGCAAGGCCGCTCGGTAACGCGCGGCTGAATCGAATGACTCAAGGAACGTTGATGACGTCAGGCGACACGCTGTTCACCATCGCACCGATCGATGCCGCGCAGACGCACCCGCTCCGCGCGATGATCCTGCTGAATGGCGATCTGGATGCGAGCGCGCTGGCCGGCGACCATGCGCCGACGACGCTGCACGTCGGCGTACGCGACGCGTCGGGCATCGTCGCCGTCGCGTCGCTCTGCGAGGAGGTGCGCGACGACGATCCTGCGCGACCGGCATGGCGGCTTCGCGGAATGGCCGTCCACCCTGCCGTCCGTGGCATGGGCTTCGGGCGTCTGTTGGTGCAGGTGTGCGTACGGCACGCGGAAGCACACGGGGCTGCACTCGTGTGGTGTACGGCACGCGAATCCGCGTACCGGTTCTATGAAAAACTCGGCTTCGCAGCCGATGACGCGACGATCACGATGCCGGGGCGCACCGATATTGCGTTCCATGTGATGCGGCGATACATCGATCGGCAATCGCCGACGGGCTGACGCGAACCGGGCGTGCGCGACGTCAGGCGGAACGCGACGCGGCCCGGCCCGGCGAACACCCTCGCGCCGGACCACGACCGTCTCCCTCAGGCTCAGCGTTCCTGCGCGCTCCGCAGCACCGCACGCAACAGCACGTCGGCGCCCGCCGCCGCCCACTCGGGCGTAATCGCTTCGGCTTCGTTGTGGCTCAGCCCGTCGACGCACGGCACGAAGATCATCCCCGTCGGCGCGACGCGCGCGACATAGCACGCGTCATGACCGGCGCCGGACACGATATCCATGTGCGACAGCCCGAGCGCCTGCGCCGCATCACGCACTGTGTCGATGCAGCGCGGCGCGAACGGGATCGGCGCATACGTGAAGATCTGCTCGACCTGCGCACCGAGGCCCGTTTCGTCGGCGACACGTGCGAGTTCCGCGCGAAGCGTCGCGTCGAGCTCGTCGAGCACCGCGTCATCGGGGTGGCGGAATTCGACCGTGAAGAAGCACCCGCCCGGCACGGTATTACGCGAGTTCGGCCGCGCCTCGATCATCCCGACGGTCGCCCGCGCGTACGGCGCATAACGGCGGCCGAGCACTTCGACGAACGAGATCATCCGTGCGGCGCCGACCAGCGCATCGCGACGGAATTCCATCGGCGTCGTGCCCGCATGCGCGTCGACACCGGTGAGCGTCACCTCGTACCAGCGCTGCCCCTGCCCGGCCGTCACGACGCCGATCGTCTTGCCGGCCCGTTCGAGAATCGCGCCCTGTTCGATATGCAGTTCGTACGCCGCATGCACCGGATAGCCGCCGACGGGCTCGGCGCCCGCGTAGCCGATCCGCGCCAGTTCCTCGCCGATCGTCCTGCCTGCGCTATCGGTGCGCGACAGCCCGTATTCGAGCGTATAGACGCCCGAGAACACGCCGGCCGACACCATCGCCGGCGCGAAGCGCGAGCCCTCCTCGTTGGTCCAGATCACGACGTCGATCGGGCGCTCGGTCTCGATGCCCGCGTCGTTCAGCGCGCGCACGACTTCGAGCCCGCCGAGCACGCCGTAGATGCCGTCGTAGCGGCCGCCCGTCGGCTGCGAATCGGCGTGCGAGCCGGTCATGACCGGCGCGGCGTCGGGGTTGCGCCCCGCGCGGCGCGCGAACACGTTGCCCATCTGGTCCACGCGCACCGTGCAGCCGGCGTCTTGCGCCCATTGCACGAACAGGTCGCGCGACGCGCGATCGAGATCGGTCAGCGCGAGGCGGCAGACGCCGCC
Source organism: Burkholderia sp. Ap-955 (assembly GCF_011753045.1). Taxonomy (NCBI): domain Bacteria; kingdom Pseudomonadati; phylum Pseudomonadota; class Betaproteobacteria; order Burkholderiales; family Burkholderiaceae; genus Burkholderia; species Burkholderia sp. Ap-955. Next base: position 37,796 of record NZ_VWWH01000022.1, on the reverse strand, counting down.
CTTCGGTGTTGCACCGATCTGCGCCATCCGGTCGAGCGACGCCCACAGGCGGTCGCTGTCGACGCGCGGCGCGCTCACGCTTTCAGCAATCGTGTCGTCGTCACGCATCGCCGTTCTCCGGCGCGGCCTGCAGCGCGTAACGGAAATCGCAGCGCTTGCCGCCCTGCATGATCGTGCTCGTACGCGTGAGCGCGATGTCCGGCGCATAGCCCTGGATGAAATAGCTGTCGCGCGCGCAACTCAGCAGGTGCCCGATCTCGCCGAGCCCCATCGCGTGATACATCTCCGCGTAGCTGCAGCGATGCACGTCGTAGTCGTAATGCGCGTCGTCCGCGCGCCGCACCTCGACGTCGAGCGCATCGTCCTTCTCCCACAACACTTGCAGCGCGATGAACGACTTCACGCTCGTGCCGCCAGGCTCCTGCGCGGCGAACGTGCGGCCGGCGTCGACCGCCGCGCCGCGCACGGCTTCCGCAATCACGGCCTGCGCGCGCTCGGCGCCGAACTCGCGCTTCATGATCTCGTAGATCGGCTTGATGATTTCCGCTTCGATGCGGCGCCGCGCGAGGATCCCGAGGCGCGTGTCCTCGGGTGCGGCGGCGGATGTCTGGGTGGCTTCGGTCATGGGGATCGTCTTCGTCGTTTTATCGCTGTTTCGCGCTGTGTCGCGCTGGGTCGCTTACTTGGTCGCGGTGCGCGAGCCGCCGAGCACGTCGACGACGCTCCACTTGCCGCCGCGCACCTGGTAGATCGTGAAGGCCGGATCCTTCAGGTTGCCTTCGGCGTCGAACGCGATCCGCCCCGTCACGCCGGGCCGGTCGATCGCACGCACCGCCGCGACCAGTTTCGCCGGCTGCGTCGTACCGGCCTTCTGCGCGGCCGCGATCAGCGTGGCGGCCGCGTCGTACGCGAACGGCGCATGCAGTTCGATCGGAGCGCGGAAGCGCGCCTGGTATTGCGTGTCGAACGCCTTGCCGCCCGGCATCCGGTCGAGCGGCAGGCCCGGCTCGAGCGCCGTCACGCCGTCGCCATCCTTGCCGGCAAGCGACAGGAAGGTCTGGCTCACGAAGCCGCCCGCGCCGAGCAGCGGCGCGTTCACGCCGAGCTGGCGCATCCGGCGCGAGATCGGTGCGGCCTGCGCATCGAGGCCGCCGAAGAACACGAGATCCGCGCGCTTGCCCTTGATCGCCGTCAGCACGCCGCTGAAGTCGGTCGTCTTGTCGTTCACGTACTGGCGATCGACGATCGTGCCGCCGTTCGCCTCCACGCCCTTGATGAACTGGTCGGCGAGCCCCGAGCCGAACGACGTGCGATCGTCGATCACCGCGATGCGCTTCGCCTTCAGCGTCTTCACCGCATACGCGCCGGTGAAATTGCCGCCCGCATCGTCGTGACCCATGATGCGGAAGGCCGTCGCGTAGCCCTGCTGCGTGTATTGATGGCCGGTGGACGCCGGCGCGATCTGCGGGATGCCCGCATCGCGATAGACGCGCGACGCCGGCACGCTGCAGCCCGTGTTCCAGTGGCCGACGACGCCGATCACGTGCTTGTCGACGAGTTGCTGCGCGACCGCGACGGCCGTGCGCGGATCGGATTGATCATCGGCCGCGACGAGCTTGTAGACGACCGGCTTGCCGCCGATGGTCGGATGCTTCGCGTTCGCGTCGTCGATCGCGAGTTGCGCGCCGTTCTGCAGATCCTTGCCGATCCGCGCGGACGGGCCGGTGAGCGGCGCGGCGAGACCGATCAGGATCGTCTGCGGCGCGGATTGCGCGAACGCGGGAACGGAGGCGACCAGGGCGGCCGCCGAGAATGCGAGACTGGCGTGGATAAAAGCGATTTTCATGTGCGGGGATCGGTGAATCGGATCAAAACATGAAAAATATTAAATATTGAGCACCTAAACCCCAAATACCCAATTGTTGGATGCTTATGCCGTTCCCGACACATTAACCTACATCACTGTAAATACAGGGTATTTTCATGTTGTCGCTTACCCTGACTTTTCGATAAAATTCGACACATGAAAAATATCGAACAATTGCCGCACGATCCGCCGCTGCGCGCGGTGCGTGCGTTCGAAGCGTTCGCACGCCTCGGGTCGGTCACGGCGGCGGCGGGCGAGCTCGACATCACGCCGTCGGCGGTCAGCCATCAGCTGCAGCTGCTCGAAGCGTTCATCCAGACGCCGCTGACCGTGCGCGAGGGCCGGCTGCTCGCCCTCACCGACGAAGGCCGCGACTACTACCGCTCGATCAGCGCCGCGTTCTCGGTGCTGCGCAGCGCGACGCGCTTCGTGCGCGACCGCTCGTCGCTGCGGCAGATCACCGTCAGCCTGATTCCGCTGCTCGGCATCGGCTGGTTCATTCCGCGGCTGCACGCATTCCTGGCCGAAAACACCGACGTCGACGTGACCGTGCTGTACGCGCATCACCGCAACTACCGCAGCGATGCATCGGACCTGTCGATCCGCTTCGGCACCGGCGACTGGCCCGGCTACCGCTGCGAACGGCTGCTGCCGGGCGCGATGGTGCCGATGTGCAGCCCGTCGTTCCTGAAGCGCCATGGGCCGTTCCGCACGCCGGCCGATCTCGCGCGCGCCCCGCTCGTGCACGACGAGGATCGCAGTACGTGGGTCAACTGGCTGCAGGGCGCGGGCGTGAAGCATGTGTCGCATGCGGTGGGGCCGATGTTCGAGGACGGCCAGCTCACGCTGAGCGCCGCGCGCGCGGATCTCGGCGCGGCCTTGCTGCGCGCGCCGCTGGTCGAGCGCGAGCTGGCGAATGGCGAGCTCGTGAAGCTGTTCGATCACGTGCTCGACGACGGGCGTGATTACTACCTGTGCACGCGCGAGGACGCGGACATGCCGGACGGGGCGAGGCGGCTGGCGACGTGGTTGAGGAAGATGGCGGGGATTTGAGGGGGTATGCCCGCCTATGAACCGGGAATCGGCATTCGCTCCGGATCGGCTGCGATCTTGCGTTTGCAGGGCCGGATAGCGATGATGACTCGTCGAGTAACGGAGGTTGCCATGAGCACAATCCCGGTCGACCTGTCAGCTGACCAGCATGCCGCGTTGACCATCATCGCGGCGAACAAGAACCGCTCCCCCGCCGAGATCATCGGCGACGCAATCGACGCCTATATCGCGCGACACGAACACACACTTGTCAACAATGTGTTCGGTCTATGGAAGGGGCGCGAGATCGCCAGCCAGGAGGACCTCCGCTCGGAATGGTGAAGGCACGTACAGCCCGTGCCGCCCGAATCACCTTCGGCGCCCGCCCCACCCAATCAAGGGCCGGAAGCAGATAGAAAATCCCGATGCCCCGGATTGAAACAAGCAATTTCACAAGCTCAGGGTGAACCCGGATACTGGCAACACTCCACTCACCACTGACGAAAAGGAATTGTCCAGATGCCGATCATCAACACCCAAATCAAGCCGTTCAAGGCAACCGCTTACCACAATGGCGATTTCGTGCCCGTCTCGGAAGAGAACTTCAAGGGCAAGTGGTCCGTCGTCGTGTTCTACCCGGCCGACTTCACGTTCGTCTGCCCGACCGAACTGGGCGACCTCGCCGACCGTTACGCGGAATTCCAGAAGCTGGGTGTCGAAATCTACGGCGTGTCGACCGACACGCACTTCACGCACAAGGCATGGCACGACACGTCGGACACGATCGGCAAGATCAAGTACCCGATGATCGGCGACCCGACGCTCACGCTGTCGCGCAACTTCGACGTGCTGATCGAGGAAGAAGGGATGGCCCTGCGCGGCACGTTCGTGATCAACCCGGAAGGCGAGATCAAGCTGTGCGAAATCCACGACAACGGCATCGGCCGCGACGCAGGCGAACTGCTGCGCAAGGTGCAGGCGGCGCAATACATCGCGGCGCACCCGGGTGAAGTGTGCCCGGCGAAGTGGACGCCGGGTGCGGAAACGCTGATCCCGTCGCTCGACCTGATCGGCAAGATCTGACGATCGCGCCGCGCGCCTCGCACGAGGCGCGCGAGCCTCCCGATGACGGGCCGCCGCGGCATGCGGCCCGCGCCCTCCTCCGGCACGACGTGCCCGACCAGAATCATTAATACGGAATCCGAAACGCCATGCTCGACGCCAATCTCAAGAACCAACTCAAAGCGTACCTCGAAAAGATCACGCGCCCGATCGAACTCGTCGCCTCGCTCGACGACAGCGCGAAATCGCAGGAACTGCTGGCGCTGCTGAACGAGATTGCGTCGCTGACGGATCGCGTGACCGTGACCGAACGCCGCGACGACGCCGAGCGCAAGCCGTCGTTCTCGATCGGCGAGCCCGGCAAGCCGGCCGGCATCCGCTTCGCCGGCATCCCGATGGGCCATGAATTCACGTCGCTCGTGCTCGCGCTGCTGCAGACGGGCGGCCATCCGATCAAGCTCGACGACGACGTGATCGAACAGATCCGCGCACTCGACGGCGACTACGCGTTCGAGACGTATTTCTCGCTGTCGTGCCAGAACTGCCCGGAAGTCGTGCAGGCGCTGAACGTGATGTCGCTGATCAACCCGCGCATCCGTCACGTCGCGATCGACGGTGCGCTGTTCCAGGGTGAAGTCGAGTCGCGCCAGATCATGGCCGTGCCGACGATGTTCCTGAACGGCGCGTCGTTCGGCCAGGGCCGCAGCAGCGTGAAGGAAATCCTCGCGAAGCTCGATACGGGCGCCAGCGCACGTGCCGCGAAGTCGCTCGAGTCCAAGCCGGTGTTCGATACGCTGATCGTCGGCGGCGGCCCGGCAGGCGCGGCGGCGGCGATCTACTCGGCGCGCAAGGGTATCGCGACGGGCGTCGTCGCCGAGCGTTTCGGCGGCCAGGTGCTCGACACGATGGCGATCGAGAACTTCGTGTCGGTGCAGGAAACCGAAGGGCCGAAGTTCGCGACCGCGCTCGAACAGCACGTGAAGCAGTACGACGTCGACATCATGGACGTGCAGCGCGCCGACGCGCTGATTCCGGGCGACGTGCACCAGATCCGCCTCGCGAACGGCGCGGTGCTGAAGGCGAAGACGATCGTCCTCGCGACCGGCGCGCGCTGGCGTGAAATCAACGTGCCGGGCGAGCGCGAATACCGCAACCGCGGTGTCGCGTACTGCCCGCACTGCGACGGCCCGCTGTTCAAGGGCAAGCGCGTCGCGGTGGTCGGCGGCGGCAACTCGGGTGTCGAGGCCGCGATTGACCTGGCCGGCATCGTGAAGGCCGTCACGCTGATCGAATACGGCGCGCAACTGCGTGCGGACGAAGTGCTGCAGCGCAAGCTGCGCAGCCTGCCGAACGTGACGATCGTCACGCAGGCGCAAACGACCGAGCTGACCGGCGACGGCAGCAAGCTGAACGGGCTCGTCTACAAGGATCTGCGCTCGGGTGCCACGCAGCGCATCGATCTCGAAGGCGTGTTCGTGCAGATCGGCCTCGTGCCGAACACCGAATGGCTGAAGGGTACGGTCGAACTGTCGAAGCACGGCGAGATCGTCGTCGATGCACGCGGCGCGACGTCGGTACCGGGCGTGTTCGCGGCCGGCGACGTGACGACGGTGCCGTTCAAGCAGATCGTGATCGCCGTGGGTGAAGGCGCGAAGGCATCGCTCGGCGCGTTCGACCACCTGATTCGTCAGGACGTTGCACCGGTTGCCGCCGCGCAGCCCCAGGCCGAGGAAGCCGTCGCCGCGTAACGCGCGTCAGCCCGTCGGCACAACAGTTTGTCTCTCTTGGCCCCGCATGCTTTGGTCGGCGTGCGGGGCCCTTTTTATGCCGAAGGCGTTCGCGGTTACTTGGTCGCGGTCGGGCCGCCGTCCGCTGGCGCAGGCGCCGTCGACTTGAAACTGCTCGACTGCCTGACCAGTTGCTCGGTCATCGCGGCCGCCACCGGATTCGCGCCGGACGACGAACCGCCCTGCCGGTACGAACCGGTGCTCGCCGGCATCGACGACACCGATGACATCGACGGCGGCGGCAACGACGGGTCGAGTTTCGCCGACTCCCTGACGAGCGCGGCGGTCTCCGGCGTTTCGGATTTCGTTGCGAAGGGTGCTGCGGCCGCGTGGCGTTCGAGGCCGTCGCGCTTGCGCGACGCGCGTTGCGTGACCTGCGCGGGTGCGGGTGCAGGTGCGGCCTGCTGCACGGGTTTGGCGGCCGGCGGCGGCGAAGATGGGGTCGAATCCTGCGCATCGACGGTCACGACGTTGACCTTCGGCGGCGGTGCGGCCGGCTTCGTCACCGGTTGCGGTTTGTCGCTGACGACCGGCACGGCGGGCGCTGCGTTGACGCGCGCGGTGGCGACCGGCGCAGAAGGCGCCGGTGCGGGTGGCGACGGCGCGACAGCCGCCTGTTTCGGTGCCATTGCGGCGGCCGGGGCCGGCGGCGCGATGGCGCCCTGCACGGCGTGATCGTTGCCCGCGGGCGCCGCGGCAACGGGCGCGGCCGAATCGCCGATGCCGGCATCTTCGATCGCGCGGTGATCCGCACGCAGGAGCATCACGTAGGCAGTGCCGGCCGCGGCTACCAGGAGCCCACCGGCGATCATCAAGGTCTTGCGGGTACTCGTCATGCTTGCTCACCGCTCATGTCGACGTGAACAAGCCATCATACGCGGCGATCGGCCGTCGATCCCGCATGAATACATTTGGTTGCATTGTGCCGGAACAGGTCGGCAACCCATTCGTCAGACGTATCGCCTCCACTGTTCCCGCACGATCAACGCACGGGGATCACTCCGGAAACGGCAATTCGGTCTGCCCTTCCGCGCGCATGCCGAACGTGTTCAGCGTCATCGCGACGAGCGCGTAGTAGCCGAGCAAGGCAACGAGATTCACGACGGTCTCGTGGCCGAAGCGCGCTTGCGCACGCGCGAACGTCGCATCGCTCACGCGCCGCGTGTCGTACAGCTCGCTCGCGAATGCATGGATCAGCGCATCGTCGTCCGACTCGAATGCGGGTGCGACGCCGCGCCGGATCGCGTCGGCCGTCGCGGCCGGCACGCCCGCCTCGAGTGCGATCGGATGGTGGATGTGCCACTCGGCCTGCGAGCGCCAGCGCGCGGCCGTCACGAGAATCGCGAGTTCCGACAGGCGCAGCGGCAGGCCCGTGCGATAGCGGCAGAACGCGCCGAGCTTCTGTGCGTGCTGAGCCAGCTCGGGGCTCGCGATCCAGCCGAGAAACGGCCCGTTCAGGTTGCCGCGCGGGCCATTGAGAATGTCGGCCAGCACGGCCTTCTGCTCATCGGTGGCCGATGCGGGATCGAACGGAGGCAATCTGTTGGTCATGGCGAAGTCCGGACTAGGTTCGATGAATGCGGTCACGCGCCGGCCGACGCGAGCGCCGCACCGATCGCGCCCGACAGCCGCTCGACGATCGTATCGATCTGCTGCGCGGTACAAATAAACGGCGGCGCGACCAGGATGTGATCGCCGTGAACGCCGTCGATCGTCCCGCCCATCGGATACACCATCAGGCCGCGCTGCATCGCCTCGCGCTTCACCGCCGCATGCAGCTTCAACGCGGGATCGAACGTCGCCTTGCTGTCGCGATCGCGGACGAGCTCGACACCGACGAACAGCCCGCGGCCGCGCACGTCGCCGACATGCGGATGCGCGCCGTAATGCTCGCGCAGCGACGCGCGCAGTTGCTCGCCGCGCGCCTTCACGTTGTCGAGCAGCTGCTCTTCGGCGATCACGCGCTGCACTTCGAGCGCGGCCGCGCATGCGGTCGCATGGCCGAGGTACGTGTGGCCGTGCTGAAAGAAACCCGAACCGTCGACGATCGTCCGGTAGATGCGGTCGCTGACGAGCGTCGCGCCGATCGGCTGGTAGCCCGCGCCGAGCCCTTTCGCGATCGTCAGCAGGTCGGGGGCGACGCCGTCTTCATCGCACGCGTACAGGTAGCCCGTGCGGCCCATCCCGGACATGATCTCGTCGAGGATCAGCAGCACGCCGTACTTGTCGCACACCGCGCGAACCTTCTTCAGGTACGTGCGGACCGGCGGCACCGCGCCGGCCGTTGCGCCCACCACCGTTTCCGCGACGAACGCCGCGACGTTTTCCGCGCCGAGTTCGACGATCTTCTGCTCGAGTTCGTCCGCCAGGCGTTGCGCATACGCTTCGTCGGTTTCACCCGCCTGCTGGTCGCGGTACGCATAACACGGGCTCACGTGGTGCGCCTCGATCAGCAGCGGCAGGAACGGCTCGCGCCGCCACGCATTGCCGCCGATCGCGAGCGCGCCGAGCGTGTTGCCGTGATAGCTCTGGCGTCGCGCGATGAAATGGCGGCGCTGCGGCTCGCCCTTCTCGACGAAATACTGGCGCGCGAGCTTCAGCGCGGCCTCGACCGCCTCGGAGCCGCCCGACACGAAATACACGTGTTCGAGGCCGGCCGGCGCGGCGTCGACGAGCCGGTCGGCCAGTTCCTCGGCCACGTCGGTCGTGAAGAACGACGTATGGGCGTATGCCAGTTGCTGCGCCTGCCGCTTGATCGCGTCGATCACGCGCTGGTTGCTGTGGCCGAGACACGAAACGGCCGCGCCGCCGCACGCGTCGATATAGCGTTTGCCGGTCGAGTCGATGATCTCGATACCGTCGCCTGCGACGGCAACGGGCAAGGTGGCGCGCGGAGCGCGATGGAAAACGGTCGTCATGCGTTGCCTCATGGATCAGGACGCGTCGTGCGCGCGTCCGGACGGCACGATGCGCGTCGCGAAACGCTGCGTGCCATGTTGGTGAACGGTGAAATCGATCGATGCCGCGCCGATCGCGAACACGGCGGTGGCCAGCGTGTTCTCGTCGTCGGGGTCGGCCGGATCGTCGCGGTAGATCGGCAGCCCTTCCGGCGCGCGATCGCCGAGCACGCGCAGCAGCGCGGCTTCGTCGATCGCGTCGATGGCGGGCGTGAGCGCATCGACGCGACGCTGGCGGTCGGCCGACGATTGCGTGACGATCTGCGCTTCCGCGTCGCAGCCCGGGTGCACGAGATGGTTCGCATGCCCCGTAAGCCGCGCGACGTCGACCACCGAACAGCGCGCGACGCTCGCCTCGATGCTCAGCAGCCGCGCATCGCCGGTCGCGCCCAGCGTGTGATGAAAGCCGCTCGCGCGCGCATGGCCGCGCAGCACGTCGGCCGCCGCGTCGAGCGACGTCGCATCGAGCACCGCGCGCGCGAGGATCATCCGCGGCACGCCCGCTGCCGGCGTGCGGATCCGCAGGTTGTTGATCGCCTGCGCGATGCCCGCGCGGTTCGCGGCAAAGGTATGGCCCGGCAGCGAACCGGGGTAATAGAAGCTGATGAAGCCGGGCTTGCCCGCCGGTTGCACGTCGACGAGCAGGCAGCGCTCGCGCAGGTACGGATCGCCGTCCTCGTTGTGCGCGATCCAGCGCGTGCCGGCCGCGTCGCGCGCGGCAAGCGTCGTGCAGCCGTCCGGCGCGTTGTGGATCAGCTCGCCACGGCAGTTCCACAGAAAGATGTCCTCGGCCGGCCAGCCGACACCCGCCGCGATCCCGTCCAGCTCCGCGACGAGATCCGGATACGCGGCCAGCGCAGCCTGCCGCAGCGCGGCGACGAACGGATGGCCGCGCCAGCGGCGCACGGCCTGCCACGCGCTGCTCTGCTGCATGTATTCGTCGAACACGGGGCGGGCGAGCTCGCCGAGGCGCACGCCGATGTCGAACGGCGCGCCGGCGATGACGGGGGAAAGGGAAAGCGGCATGTCGGTATTTCGGTTTCGTTCAGGACACGTGTTTCAGGAATTCCTTCAGGCGTGGCGTCGGCGGCCGGTCGATCAGGTCGACCGGATGGCCGTCCTCGGCAATCCCGCCCTGATCCATGAACAGCAAGCGTGTGCCGACCCGTTTCGCAAAGCCGATCTCGTGCGTGACGACGATCATCGTCATGCCTTCGGTCGCGAGATCCTGCATCACTTTCAGCACTTCGTGGCGCAATTCCGGATCGAGCGCCGACGTCGGTTCGTCGAACAGCATCAGCCGCGGCCGGATCGCGAGCGCACGCGCAATCGCGACGCGCTGCTGCTGGCCGCCCGACAGCTCCGACGGGTAATGATTCGCGCGCGATTCGAGGCCGACCTTGTCGAGCAGCGCCATCGCCTGGTCACGTGCGTCGGCGCGCGACGCGCCGCGCACCTGCATCGGCCCGAACATCACGTTCTCGAGCGCGGTCATTTGCGGGAACAGGTTGAACTGCTGGAACACCATGCCGGCTTCGAGCCGGATGTTGCGGATCGTCGTCGCGTTGCCGCGCACGCTCTGGCCGTCGACCAGCAGCTCGCCGCCGGTGATTTTCTCGAGCGCGTTGATACAGCGCAGCATCGTCGATTTGCCCGAGCCCGACGGGCCGACCACGACGACCACCTCGCCCGCGTCGATCTTCAGGTCGATGTTCTTCAGCACCGGCACATGGCCGAAGCTCTTCGACACGTTCTGGAATTCGATCATGCTCATAGAATCCTCATGCGCTTTTCAACGAGCCGAAGCGTCAGCGTCATCACGCCGGTCAGTATCAGGTAGATGACGGCCACCGCACTCCAGATCTCGACCGCCTGGAAATTGCCCGCGATGATTTCCTGTCCCTTGCGCGTCAGCTCGCCGACGCCGATCACGATGAACAGCGACGTGTCCTTCAGGCTCACGATGCACTGGTTGCCGAGCGGCGGAATCAACCGCCGGAACGCGAGCGGCCCGACGATCTTCAGCAGCACGCGCGGCATCGACAGGCCCATCGCGAGCCCCGCTTCCGTCAGCCCCTTCGGGATCGACAGCAGCGCGCCGCGCACCACTTCCGCGAGATACGCGCCGGAATTCACCGTGATCGCGATGATCGCGGCCGTCAGGCCGTCGATGCGGATATGCGCGAGCAGCGGCAGCGCGAAATACAGGAACATCACCTGCACGACGATCGGCGTGCCGCGAATCAATTCAATATAAACCTGTGCGAGCACGTTCATCGCCTTCGGTCCGTATGCGCGGAACATGCCCGCGACCATCCCGACGATGAAGCCGCCCACCAGCCCGAAAAATGCGATGAACACCGTCAACCGGACCCCGTCCATCAGGTCCGGCAACGCCGCCCAGATCGCCGACCAATCGAAATTCACTTGTCGCTCCCCGTTCGAATCAAGACCGGCGCGGCCACTCGGCCGCGCACTGTTGCGGCGTCACGCTCACATCTTCGGCGGCTCGGCGCCGAACCACTTCTTGTAGATCTGCGCGTAGCGGCCGTCGGCCTTGATCTTCACGAGCGACGCATTGACCTTCGGCACCAGCGCGCTGCCCTTCGGGAAGCCGATCCCGTACTTGTCGCCGCTGACCGGCTGGCCCGCGACCTTCACCTTGCCCTTGCCTTCGTTGTTCACGAAGAACAGCACGTTCGGCGTGTCGTGCATCGCCGCGTCGACGCGGCCGGCTTCGAGCGCGAGGTAGGCCTGGTCGATGTTCGGGAACTGGCGGATCTCCTTCGGCTTCAGGTGCGCCTTGATCCAGTCGATCGTCGCGGTGCCCGTTTTCGCGGCGATCACCTTGCCGTTCAGGTCGTCGATCGACTTGATCGTCGTGTTACCGGTCTGCACCATCGCCGCGAGGCCGCTGTCGTAGTACGGCGCGGAGAAGTCGATCGCCTTCTTCCGCTCCTCCTTGATCGTCATGCCCGACAGCGCGACGTCGATGTTCTGCGTCTGCAGCGCCGGGATCAGGCCCGCGAAATCCATCGGCTGGATCGTGTATTTCCAGCCCTGGTCCTTCGCGATCTCCGCCCACAGGTCGAGATCGAAGCCGACGTACTTGTCGCCCTGCTTGAACTCGAACGGCATGAACGACGTGTCGGTCCCGACGACGAGCGTCTTGGTATCCGCGTGCGCGAGGCTGGCGCCGAGCACGGCAACGACCGCGACGGCTTTCAGGAAGGAACGGCGACTCATGGTTTCTCTCCGCATGATTGAGCGATGTGACCGGCCAGCCGGCCGGCGGAACGACGACATCAAGCCGCACCGCAACATGCGATGTCGAATTAGACCGTAGTGCAACAAGTGTTGTCAATGGCGATACTACGACAACAAAAAAGTCCGCAACGGATAAATGCATCGAGACAAACCCGCGGCGCGCGGGGCGGATAAATCGGAGGAAAGGGAAAGCGGCTCCGGGGCGAAGCGGCCGGGCTGGGTCGCGCTGCGCCGGCCGACGGCGGCGTCTGATGGGCAGTTGGCAGTGACTGGGGACTGGCCGGGAGGGTTTGCCGTCAACGGCACATCACGCGCGAGAGGAGCATGACGGCGCGACTGGCCGGACAACTGCCGCCGCCGCGCGTTTGTCGGCGCGTTTGTCGGCGCGGATCGTCGGCGCTTCGGCGCGGCGTCGTGCCGTGCCGGTGCGGCCGCCCCCGCAACGCCGGCAATCGCCGGCGCGGTTCAACGCATGTTGCGGAATGCGCGCGGCCCCGCCGGCCGGCCGCGCGCCTCCGATGCAGCGTCGCTTACGCCGCCACCCCGCTCGCCTGATGCGACACGAGCCGCGCATACGCGCCCTGCCGCGCCATCAGGTCCGCATGCCGTCCGGCCTCGATCACGCCGCCGTGCTCCATGACGAGAATCAGGTCGGCATTGCGCACGGTCGACAGCCGGTGCGCGATGATGATCGACGTGCGCTGCGTCATCAGGTCTTCCAGCGCCGCGCGGATCTGCTGCTCGCTGATCGTGTCCAGATGGGACGTCGCTTCGTCGAGGATCAGCACCGGCGCATCCTTGAGGAACGCGCGTGCAATCGCGACACGCTGGCGCTGGCCGCCCGACAGCTGCACGCCGCGCTCGCCGACGCGCGTCGCGAGTCCGTCCGGCAGCCGCGCGACGAAGTCGCCGAGCGCCGCATGGTCGATCGCGCGCTGCACGTCCGCGTCGGACGCATCGCCCGCGGCGAGCCGGATGTTCGCTTCGAGCGTGTCGTTGAACAGGTAGGTATCCTGCGCAACCAGCGCGATGTGCTGCCGCAGGTCGTCGAGCCGCAGGTCGCGCAGGTCGACGCCGCCGAGCGTCACGCGGCCCTGCTGCGGATCCCAGAAGCGCAGCAGCAGGCTCGCGACCGTCGACTTGCCGGCGCCCGACGCACCGACCAGCGCGACCGTGCTGCCGGGCGGCACCTCGAAGCTCACGCGGTCGATCGCGGGTACGCTGCGGCCCGGGTACGTGAAGGACGCGGCCTCGAAACGCACCGCCGAATCGGCAGGCATCGCATGCGTGCCGTCCGTCACCGGCACCGGCTCCTTCTCCAGCGCACGCAAGCGGCGCGTCGATGCGATCGTGTCGGCGAGCTGGCGCGCGACCTGGCCGATTTCGGCCACCGGCATGAACGCGGCCACCGCCACCAGCACCAGCAGCGGCAACGACTCGCGCGGAAACCAGCCGCGTGCGCACAGCAGCGCACCAAGCGCCGCGACGACCAGCCCGCCGAGCCCGCTCGCGACTTCCAGCGCGGCGCTTTGCGCCGACAGATCGTCGAGCAGCTTTGCGCGTTGCTTGCGGTACGCGTCGACTTCGGCCACGAACGCTGCGCGCCGGCGCGCAACGGCCTGGAACGCGGTCAGCTCCGCGAGCCCCTGGATCGTTTCGGTCAGGTGCGCGCCGAGCTGGCCGAGCGCTTCGCGCGCGCCGGTGCCGAGCCGGTCGACGTCGCGCCGCGCCAGCACCGGCGCGAGCCCGGCCCACAGCAGGAACGGCAGCAGCACGAGCGCGAGCGGCCAGGCAACCGACGCGAGCAGCACCAGCACGGCAGCCGGCACGAGCACCGCGACGAACGCCGGCGCCAGCGTGTGCGCATAGAAATACTCGACGGTCTCGACGTCCTGCGTCGCGAGCGACACGAGATCGCCGGAACGACGGCGCAGCAGCCCGGCCGGCGCGAGACGCTCGAGCGTCGCGAACAGCGCGATGCGCATTTCCGCGAGCAGCCGGTACGCCATGTCGTGCGCGAGCCACGATTCGAGCCAGTGCAGCACGGCCGCCACGGGCGCGATCACGAGCAGCGCGGTGACGAGCGTCGGGCTCACGTGGCCGCCAGGTACCGCACCGACCACCAGCGCGCCGATCACGCCGACGCCGATGAACGCGAGCACGCGGCCGATCCCGAACAGCACCGTCAGCACGACCTTGCCCGTCCACGGACGCACGAAGCGCAACAGCGTCTGCAGGGTTTCCGGCCAGCCGATCTCCGCCGCATCGTCGTTCAACGGCCGCACCTGCGGGCCCGACGACGCGCGCGCGGTCGCGCCGGCCGTCGCCGCCACACCGACCGATTCGGCGACCGCTTCCAGTTGCGGCCCCATCAGCCGGCGATACGGGCCGTCGCGCGCGATCAGCGCCGCGTGCGTGCCCTCGTCGACCACCTGCCCCTGGTCGAGCACCAGGATGCGATCGGCGCCGATCACGCTGGACAGCCGGTGCGCGAGCACGAGCGTGGTCCGCCCGCGCGTGAGCCGGTCGAGCGCCTGCTGGATCAGCGCTTCGTTCTCCGCGTCGACCGACGACAGCGCCTCGTCGAGCAACAGGATCGGCGCATCGCGCAGCAGCGCGCGGGCAATCGCGAGGCGCTGGCGCTGGCCGCCCGACAACATGAGTCCGCGTTCGCCGATGCGCGTCGCGTAGCCGTCGGGCAGCGCCGCAATGAAATCGTGTGCGTTGGCCGCGCGCGCGGCGGCGATCATGTCCGCATCGCTCGCGTCGGGGCGGCCGAGCCGCAGGTTGTCGGCCACGCTGCCGTCGAACAGCGTCGCATCCTGCGCGACGACCGCGATCATCTCGCGCACCTGGCCGGCATCGAGCGTGCGCACGTCGCGGCCGCCGATGCGGATCGCGCCGCCCTGCGCATCGTGCTGCCGCAGCAGCAGGCGCACGATGGTCGACTTGCCCGCGCCGCTCGATCCGACGATCGCCACCGTCTCGCCTTCGCGAACCGAGAAGCTCAGTGCCGCATGCGCGTCCGCGCGACGCCCCGGATACGCGAAGCTGACGGCGTCGAACGCGATCTCCGGCCGCAGTCCCGTTACACGCGGCGCGTCGGTGGCCGGTGCATGGCTATCCGCGTCGAGCAGCGCGTGGATCGCATTCGCCGCCGACTGGCCGATCATCCCCTGGTGCAGCACGGAACGCAGGTCGCGCAGCGGCCGGAAGATTTCGCTGCCGGCCATCAGCACGATCAGCAGCGCCTCGAGGCTCATGTCGCCGTGCCGCACGCGCCACGCGCCGACCGCGATCGCGGCGGCCGCGCCGAGGCCGGTGCCGAGATCGGTGAAGAGCCGCGTCAGCAGGCCGAGCGCGAGCACCCAGAACGTGCTGTCGGACAGCGCGCGCGCCTTCGCGGCCAGCTTCGCGCCGAATGCCGTGCTTTGCCCGAACGCCTTCAGCGTCGGCAAGCCTTGCACCGCGTCGAGAAACTCCTCGCCGAACGCCTTGAACGCGGCCGAGCGCGCGAGCGCCGCACGCTTGTCGGCGCGATGCACGAGCTGCGGCAACGCGAGCGTGACGAGCGCGGCGACCAGCAGGATCGCGGCCGTCGGCACGTCCCACCACGCGAGCACCGCGAAGATCATCACCGGCGCACAGGCGGCGATCACGAGCTGCGGCAGGTAGGTGCCGAAAAAGGTCTGCAATTGTTCGACGCCATCGACGACGGCCAGCATCACGCCGCCCGTGCGTTCGCCGCTGAACCACGCGGGGCCGAGCGCGGCGATCCGGTCGAACAGCCGCGCGCGCAACGTGGCCTGCACGCGCCCGGCCGTGTGCTGCGCGAGCACCGTGCGGCGATGGTCGAGCCACGCGCGCAGCAGCACGCAGGCCGCCGTTGCAACGACGGCTTCGCCGATGCTGCGTGCCGGCGCGCCGGAAAAGACCAGCGCCAGCACGCGGCCGAGAAAGACGAAACGCAGAATCCCGACACCCATCGCGAGCAGGCCGAGCGCGACGGCCGCGGCCACCCGCCAGCGCAGTCCCGCCATCATTGCCCATAGTCGTCGGTCGAAATACATGAAGCCCTCCGGTCGTGTCCGATGATGTTTTTTGTTGACCGGATCGAGGCTACCCGCGCGGCCCGTGCGCGGCAAAAGATGATTTTTCAACGGGTGTTGAGTCAACTACAATACCCCGCATGTCGCACCTCCCTCCCCTCAGCGCATTGCGAGCTTTCGAGGCGGCCGTCCGCCTCGGCGGGTTCGCGCGCGCGGCGGCGGAGCTGAACGTGTCGACGAGCGCAGTCAGTCACCAGATTCGCGCACTCGAGGAATCGCTCGGCGCGCGGCTGCTCGAACGCAGCACGGGGCTCGGCGGCATCAGCCTCACGCCGGCCGGCGCCCGCCTGCTGCCGGCTGTCAGCGTTGCGCTGTCGCGGCTGACCGACGCCTGTGCCGAGATTCGCGGCACCGCGCAACGGCTCACCGTATCCGCCAACGCGCCGTTTTCGGCGATGTGGCTCGCACGCCGCCTCGCGGAATTCTCGTCACTTCATCCCGACACGCCGCTGCATGCCGTCGTGCTCGACGACGAACCGGATTTCGCGCGCAGCGGCGTCGATCTGGCGATCGTGCACGTGCCCGCGCACCGGCTGCAGGCCGACGACGACATCCTGCTGCAGGAAACGGTGTTCCCGGTATGCAGCCCCGAACTGCATCCGTATGCCTCCGTGAACGTGTGCCGCTCCCGGCTGCTTCAGGAGATGCACGAAAACAGCCCCGAAATCGACTGGCGCAACTGGTCCGCCGAGTTCGGCCTGCCGGGCGACTTCGAGACGAAGATCGTCCGCTACAGCAGTTTCAGCCAGGTAATCGGCGCGGCGGTCGGCGGCGCGGGCATCGCGCTCGGCCGCGCGCCGCTGATCGAGCCCGAGCTGCGCAGCGGGCGCCTCGTGCCACTGAGGCCGGGCCTCGAACGCGCCGCGTCGTGGCGCTTCGTGCTGCGCCGCAACCCGTCGACGCGGCACCGGCTGCTCGATCCGCTGATCGCGTTCCTGCGCCGCGAAGCCGAAGCCGAAGCCGAAGCCGAAGCCGAAGCGGACGCGGACGCGGAAGCAACGCCGATCACGGGCCCGATCGTTGCGCCCGCATCCAACGACAGTCTCGTGCGCGGCACGGGCGGCGCGACCGGCAAGTAACGCACCGGCCTCGCCCGCATGCGCCGCTTACGGCGCAGCGAAAAACAACGCCACCACGCACGCCATCCCGCCGAACCACACGAGCGAACGCAGCGACGCCCAGTTCAGCAGGTACATCAGCGTGTAGACGATGCGGATCGCGACGAACGCCATCGCCAGTTGGTCGACGCGATGCACGTTCGCGCCGTTGTGCCATGCCACCACCAGCGCGGCCGTGAACAGCGCGAGCGCCTCCCATGCGTTCTGGTGCGCGGCCTGCGCGCGGGCGCGCCAGCCTTCGAGCTTCGCCAGGTAGTCGCGCGGCGTGCGGTTGTCGTAGCCTTTGCGGGCCTTCGCGAGAAACGTCATCGGGAACGGCAACAGCGCCACGATGAACAGGCACAGCTGGGACGTCGTCATCAAAAGTCTCCTCCTTTATGATTACATTGAGCAATGACAAGATCGCCGAGAGCTTAGCATTGCGTCGTGCTGTTCGCGCACCGGTTTTCTAGACGGGAGACTCGGCGACGCGGCCCGTCGACTGCCGCGACGCACCGGGTTCGACACCAAAATTTCCACCAAATCATCGACAAAAACGTTAATTAAAACTGGTCGAACACCAATAAGATAGCGCTCAACACTGGCCCGGCGCGTTGTCGCGCCCGGCCGCCGAACCCGCGCCGCCACGCGCGCCGAACGACATCCGATCCGAGACATCGCCATGCCCCGTCCCATCGTCGCCCATATCCGCCCTGACGCCATCCGCCACAACCTCGACTTCATCCGCCGCACCGCCGCGCAATCGCGCGTGTGGGGCGTGGTCAAGGCCGATGCGTACGGCCACGGCATCGAGCGGATCTACCCGGGCCTCGCTGCCGCCGACGGCATCGCACTGCTCGATCTCGACGAAGCCGTGCGCGTGCGGGAACTCGGCTGGGACAAGCCCGTGCTGCTGCTCGAAGGGATCTTCGAGCCGGCCGACGTCGAGCTGGCCGATCGCCACCGCCTGACGGTGGCCGTGCACTGCGACGAGCAGCTCGACCTGCTGATCGCCGCAAAGCCGCAGCAGCCGATCGACATCCAGCTCAAGATGAACTCCGGGATGAACCGGCTCGGCTACCGCCCCGCCGTTTTCCGTGCCGCATGGGAGCGCGCGGCGAGCGCGCCGTCGATCGGCAAGATCACGCTGATGATGCATTTCGCGAACGCCGACGAAGGCGAAGTCGACTGGCAGCTCGACCAGTTCGATGCGGCGACGGCGGGGATTCCGGGCGAGCGCTCGACGTCGAATTCGGCCGCCGTGCTGTGGCATCCGCGTGCGCACCGCGACTGGGTGCGGCCCGGCACGATCCTGTACGGTGCATCGCCGACGGGTGCGGCGCGCGATATCGCCGATACGCCGCTGATGGCCGCGATGACGCTGACGAGCAAGATCATCGGCGTGCAGACGCTGTCGCCGGAAGAGACCGTCGGCTACGGCCGCCGCTTCACGGCCGACCGGCCGATGCGGATCGGCGTCGTCGCGTGCGGCTATGCGGACGGCTATCCGCGCCACGCACCGACCGGCACGCCGATCGCGGTGGACGGCGTGATGACGCGCGTCGTCGGCCGCGTGTCGATGGACATGCTGACTGTCGATCTCACGCCGTGCCCGAACGCGGGCATCGGGTCGAGTGTCGAGCTGTGGGGCGACCAGGTGAAGGTGGATGACGTGGCGGAAGCGAGCGGCACGATCGGCTACGAGCTGATGTGCGCGCTCGCGCGCCGCGTGCCGGTCGTGATCGTGCCGCCGGGTGCGTCGAGCGAGCAGCCGACGCTGCGGACCGGGAGCTACGGGCGCTGACCGGCGGAGAAGCGGCGACGCACACGCTGTTGCGGCGCCTGACGTGCGCTTCGGTTGCGGGTCGCCTTCGGGCGGCCCGTTTGCATTTCAGTGTGAGCGAAAGGCGTGGGTGACGCCCCTTCCGCTTCACTCGCCACGCTCCGCCAGTGACGCACTACGAACGCCACGTCGGCTTGCGCTTCTCGAGGAACGCGTCGATCCCTTCGCCCGTGTCCTCCTCCATCATGTTGCGCGCCATCACGTCGCCCGCATACGCATAGGCTTCGTCGAGCGGCAACTCGCGCTGGCGATAGAACATCTGCTTGCCGTACCGCACCGCGGCCGGGCTCTTCGCGACGATCTCCGCGACCTTGCGCGCAACGGCCGCATCGAGCGCATCCTCGGGCACGGCCTCGTTGACGAGGCCCCACGCGGCGGCCGTTGCCGCGTCGACGAAGCGCCCGGTCACGAGCATGTCGAACGCGCGCTTCGCCGTGACGTTGCGGCTCAACGCAACGGCCGGCGTCGAACAGAACAGTCCGACGTTGATGCCCGATACCGCGAAGCGCGCGGTGTCGGCCGCGATCGCCAGGTCGCACGCGGCGACGAGCTGACAGCCGGCCGCCGTCGCAATGCCGTGCACGCGCGCGATCACCGGCACCGGTAACGCGCGCATCGCGAGCATCACGCGGCTGCACTGTGCGAACAGCGTGCGGTAGTAATCGAGTTCGGGCTTGCTGCGCATCTGCCGCAGGTCGTGTCCCGCGCAGAACGCCTTGCCTTCCGCGGCCAGCACGACGCAGCGCACGTGCGGATCGGCAGCCAGCGACTCGAACGCATCGTGCAGGCTCGCCAGCATCGCCTCGGACAGTGCATTGAATTGCTGCGGACGGTTCAGCCGCAGCGTGACGACGCCGTCGTGCGCGTCGCGCAACAGGATCGGCTCGGCAGTCTCTTGATCGGATTTCATGATGTTCCGCTCGATGGGGTTCGGCAGGATTCGATGCGGCACGAATACGTGGCGATGATGCGTGCACGTTCCCGGCACCGTGGTGATGAAATGCTCCTCCACATTCCGTGCGACGTCCAGTCGTGGTGCAGCAGGCTCACACGGTCACGTCCGCTTGCGCCCGCCGCGCCACGCGCGCACGCCCGAGCGCAGTTGACTGGCGCCGACGAGGAAAAAGACGGCGCCCATCCCGCCGAAGGTCAGTACACCACCCCAGATCGCGCCGAACGTATTCATCCGCGCCGTCATATGGGGCGCATCGGGTGCGTAGCGCACCTCGACCGTCGCGCCATCCTCCACGCTGACCTCGCCGCCCTGCGGGTATTCGACGTGCTCACCCGCGAGCGTCGTGAACGCGATCTCCGGATGATGCGGGCCCGCGTTCAGCTTGATGACGCGCCCCGGCACGACGACCGACGTCCGCAGGAATTCGCGCGTCGACTGCGCGTACAGGGCAGCGCCGATCAGCAGGCACGTACCGACGACGGTAAAGACGACGCCCTTCGCGATCAGCGTTTCCGTCTGCTGCGCGTCGGTGCGGCCGGATCCAGATACCATTCCGTTCACCTCAAGGACGCGACTGATAGAACGACACGTCGATCTTCGACTGCGTCTTGCAGCGGTACATCACACCGCGCCCCGTTTCGTCGGTCACGCCTTCATACGGGCCGTTGCATGCGGCGCGCACGAGCGCCGCCCGATCGATCCTGATTGCCATGGGAAGGTGTCCCGTTCCTGATTGTTGTGGATGCCGTGCGTGCTGTGCAGGTCGCGCAGGCACGCCGCCCTCGGCATCCGGCAGGATACGGAGATCGCGGCACGCTGTAAATTGCGTGCGCGCCCCGCCGGCCACCCCGCGCGGCTACCCGCCGCTCGCGACGCGCGCGATCGTCTGCCGCAGCCAGATGTGCGCGGCGTCGCCGTGCCGGCGCTCGTGCCAGTGCTGCGCGAACTCGAAGGCATCGATCGGGAACGGCGGCTCGAACACGCGCAGCCGTGCATCGTCGCGCACGCGGTCGAGGTTGCGCCGCGCGACGGTCAGCACGAGGTCGGTGCCGGCAATCAGGTCGTTCGCCACACCCCAGAACGGCAGGATCACCGCGATGTGCCTCTCGCGCCGTAGCCGCGCGAGCGCGCGATCGACTTCGTTGTCCATCCCGTCGCGCATCGCGACGAGCGCATGCGGCCGGGCGAGCCACGCATCGAGCGCGAGTTCGCCGCGGCGCGGTAGGCGGCTCGCATCGGCCACGCACGCGAACGATTCGACGAACAGCGGTTGCGCGTGCAGGTCGCGCTGCATCGCGGGCAGCACGCCGAGCGCGAGATCGACCTCGCCGTCCATCAGCTGCATCCGCATCGCCTCGCGCGTGGCCTGCGACACGATCAGCTCGATGCCCGGCGCGTCGGCGCGCAGCGTCTTCACCAGCGCCGGCAGCACGATCCGCGCGCCGTAGTCGGACATCGCGATGCGAAACACGCGCGAGGCCGCGGACGGATCGAACGCCGGCGGCTCGATCAGCGCGCCGAGCCGGCCGAGGACGTCGTTCAGCGGTTCGACCAGTTCGTTCGCACGCGCGGTGAGCGCGAGCCGGCCCGCGCGCCGCACGAGCAACGGATCGTCGAAGATTTCGCGCAGCCGCGCGAGCGCGTGGCTCACGGCCGGCTGGCTGCGGTGCAGCCGGACGGCGGCACGCGAGATGTGTTTTTCGCTCAGCAACACGTGCAGCGTCACGAGCAGGTTCAGGTCGATACGCGCCAGATTATTCATGGAAGGAATATGAAGCATCCGAAGAACGAATTTCCATTCGTGATCTTAATGGACAACAATCATTTCAACATCCTTTCACGACCGACCAAGATGACGACTTCCCTGTCCTTCGCCACCCTTCCGCTCACCGTCGCGGCCTTCGTCGCCGGCGCGCTCGTGCCGCTGCAAGGCGGCAGCAATGCCGCGCTCGGGCGCGCGCTCGGCCACCCGCTGTGGGCGAGCGTCGCGTCGCTGACGGTCAGCCTGCTCGCCGTGCTGCCCGTGCTGCTGGCCACCCGGGCGAACGCGCCGCTCGTCGGCGACGCGCTGCAGCGCCCGCTGTGGATGTGGCTCGGCGGCCTCGCGGGTGTGATCTACATCACGCTCGCGCTGATCCTGACGCCGCGGCTCGGCGCGACGACCTTCATCGTCTGCGTCGTCGCCGGGCAAATGCTCGCGTCGCTGCTGATCGACCACTACGGGCTGATGGGGCTCGCGCAGCGGCTCGCGACACCCGGCCGCATCGCGGGCGTCGCGCTGATCTTCGCGGGGATGATCGTCGTGCAATGGCAGACGCCCGCGCCACGCGTGCCGGCCGCTTCCGGCGGTGCGGCAGCCGCGCAACCCGAACCGCAGCGCTGAATGCGCGGGCGGTCGCGGGTGCGCCGCGGCCCGACGGGCGTCAGCCCGCGAGCTTCTTCAGCGCGTCGAGCACCGCGTCGCCCTTGAACGGCTTCACGATCCAGCCCTTCACGCCGGCGGCTTTGCCGCGCTCCTTCATCGCCGGGCTGCTTTCGGTCGTCAGCATCACGACGTTGACCGTCGCGTTCGCCAGTTCGCCGCGGATCTTCTCGACCATCGTCAGGCCGTCCATGTTCGGCATGTTCACGTCGCTGATCACGAGGCGCACGCCGGGCGTCGCCTTGAGCTTCGCGAGCCCGTCCTTGCCGTCGACGGCCGTCGCGACGTCGAGCCCGTGATTGCGCAGGAAGCCCGCGACCTCGTCGCGCACCGTGCCCGAATCGTCGACCACCAGAATCTTTGCCATGTCGTATTCCCCTTCCTTTCCTTGTTGCTGACTTCAGTATTCAAAACAGTTCGAGTTCACCCGATTCGACCATCGGCCCCACGTCCTGCACTGATTCGCGGAAATCCTCCGGCGACCAGCTCAGGCTGAACACGAAGCGCTGGTCGAGACAGACGGAGCGCCCCGATGCCGGATCGGTCATCCGGTACTTGAAGCAGAGCTGCGGGCAATCGCCGCCGAACGAGATGAACTTCTGCTTGTGATTGACGACGAGCGGCACCTGCACCGTGTGGCGCGCCAGCGCCTCGGCGTCGCCGAGATAGCGGTTCTTGAACGCGCCCCAGACGAGGTTGGTCAGCTCGCCGAGCACGTTGTTCACGTCGCGGAAATCCGGCGCGCGGCCGTCTTCGCGCGTGCCGCCGATCATGTCGAGCAGCGGCTGCTCGCTCGTCTGCAGCAGCATGTAGCCGCGGCACCACGCGCTCTCGAGCGCGATCAGGCTGAACACTTCGCCGAAGATGATCTGGTCGCGCACGATGCACGGCGTTTCGTGCTCGATCGTCATGCCCGGGAACAGGCTGTCGATGCGCGCCTCGGTGATCTCCGAGATGCCGCGCACGAGTGCGTTCGGGTAGTCGCGGCCGAACAGGTATTCGTCGATCGCGCGCTTGAGCGGCGTCATGTCGTCCGCGACGTAGGCCGCGCATGCGACGCGCGCGAGCGCCTCCGGCAGCCCGTCGCGCGATGTGAGCGATTCGCGGCGCAGGATGATCGGCAGCTCGGGGCGCAGCGCATCGATCTGCGTCGCGATGATCGCGCTCTCGGCCGGCGAACCGCCGTAATCCTCGGCCAGCAGGATCGCGCCGAGGTCGATGTTCGAGCGCAGCACCTTCAGCAGCCGGTTGCGCCGCACGGTCAGGCCGACCAGGTTGTGCTCGTCGCAGAAGCGCTTGATCGCGTCGGCGTGCGCGCGACTGTCGTCGAGTACGAGCACCTTGCTGACGGGTTTATCCAAGGTCATCTCAAGGTTTCCTCATGGTCGGTCAGGGTCGGTCAGAACAGTTCGAGCTCGCCGCCGGTATCCACCGTGGCCGTTTCCGGCACATGGAAATCGACCGGCGCGTTCGCGCACACGCACAGCGTCGCGCCGACCCGCACGTCGCCATCGAGCGTCAGGTCGTAGGCGGCCACGTGATTCGGCGCCAGCGCGGGCAGGTAGTCGATGCTCGATCCGCTCAGCAGACAAGGCGTCGACATCCCCAGGTCGGGAAACGGCACGGTCAGCGCCTGGTTGATCGCGCCGCAGCACAGGTTCGCGACTTCCATGAATGCTTCGGGCAACGGCCGCTGGCTGCTCGTGCCCGCCGTCGCGCCGGCGAAATAGCGGCGCGTCGCGTCGTCGTCGCTGAAGCGCAGGGCGAGCAGCAGGCGGAAATGCAGCGCCGAAATCGTCAGCACCGCGACATGCTCGGGCACCGTCGGCTTCGTGCGCGACTTCGCGGGCGCGTGATCCCGCCCGTCGTGTGCGGGGCCGGCAGACGGCCGGATGTCGCACGCGCCGCCGGATGCGAGCCGCGTGCGCGCCGCGTCGAAGAAAATCCGCTCGAAGCCCGCTTTCGCCTGCGCGCTGATCACGCCGCGCCTCCTTCGATCCGCGCGTGCAGTTGCCCGGCCAGCGTCTCGACGGTCGCGAGCGCGGCCGTGATCATCTTGCCGCCGGCCTGGATGTCCTGGAACGTCGCGGCCGTCACGAGATCGTTGCGGTTCAGGCTGTCGCGATAGCTGTTCGACAGTTGCTGCGAGCGCGCGGCCAGCCCGCGCACCTCGCTCGCGACGATGGAGAAACCGCGCCCGGCCGCGCCGGCGCGCGCGGCCTCGATCGACGCGTTCAGCGACACGATCGACACGTGCGCGACGATCGCCGACAGCTCCTGGTTCTTCGCGCGCATGTCCTGGTTCTGCGTGGTCAGCGAGATCATCTGCTCGTGCCAGCGCTCGAACGTGCCGGCGAGCCCGCGCAGGCGCGCGGCTTCGTCGGCGATCTTCATTGCATGCTGCGCGAGCGCCGTTCGATCGGCCGACAGCGCCTGCATGGCGTCGCGCTGCGTGCCGGCGGCGGACGTCTCGCGCGCCAGCGCATCCTTGAGCTGCGCCTCGCGCTGCGCCCATGCGTCGGCCGCCTCCGCATGCGCCGACTTCACGTCTGCGATGCGCGCATCGGCTGCGGCGAGCGCGCCGCGCAACTGCGCCGCATCGCGCTCGAGCGCCGCGACGAGCCGCTTGCGCGTCACGCGAAACACGACCGCCGCCACGATGGCGACGACGACACCGCCCGCCAGTGCGGCGGCCATCTGGATCATCCACGCCTGCACGATCACGTCGTCACTCCGCCGCGCCGATATCCGCGCTGTGCGCACGCTCGTGCACGACGCCCTGGGCGGCACCGTCCGCCGCGAAGCGGGCCGGCAGCGACACGATCGTCTCGAACGCGCGATACGGCGCGCCGACGCGATCGTCGGTGAAACGCAGCGCGATGTCGCCGCCGTCGCGCTTCAGGAAGTTGCGCACCGCGTCCATGCCGACGCCGCGCCCCGACACTTCGGTCACCGTCTGCGCGGTCGAGAAACCCGGCCGGAAGATCAGCTCGGCCACCTCTTCGTCGGACAGCGCCGCGTCGTGGTCGGCGTCGATCCAGCCGCGCTCGCGTGCGATGCCGCGAATCCGGTCGAGCGCAAGGCCGCGGCCGTCGTCACTCAGCACGAACCACAGCTCGCCGCCGCCCACGCCGACCGCGATGTCGATCGTGCCGGACGCCGCCTTGCCGGCCGCGCGCCGCTCGTCGGACGATTCGATCCCGTGGTCCATCGAATTGCGCAGCAGGTGCATGAACACGTTCTTCAGCGTCGCGGCGATTTCGCTGCGCACGCGGTGGCCGTGGCTGTCGATATGCACGACCGGCGCCGGCTTGCCGAGTTCGGCCGCGAGCGACGGCAGCGACTCGATCACGCCGCCGAGCGCATCGCCGATGCCCTGCGTGCCGAGCTGGCTCAGCATGCGGCGCACGGCATCCCGGGCCGCGTGCCAGTCGGACGCATTCGCCGGATCGGCGCCGTCGAGCACGCGCAGGCTCTCGCTGATGTGCGCGCGCTCGACCATCAGGAAGTCGTCGCCCTGCACCGCTTCGCCGCTGCGGCCGAGCGTGACCGCGTTGATCGTCGCGTAATGTTCGACCGCGTCGCGTACGCGGGCCAGGTCGTCCATCAGCGCGTCGCGGTTCCACTCCGGGCCGCCGTCCGCGCGGCGCAGCGAGTCGTACGCCTGCTCCGCTTCGTGGACGATGTTGGTCAGGTGCTGGAGGCTGTACGTGCGCGCATTGCCCTTGATCGTGTGCATGTTGCGGAACAGCGCCGCGACGATCGAGTGATCGGCGCGCTCGTGCTGGCGGATCATCCGCTCGTTCTCGCTGAGGAAGCCCTTCGCGCTGTGCACGAAGTCGTGGAACTTGTCCTGGCTGATCGACAAAATCTCGCCGATCATCTCGAGGCGGCGCTGCTGCTCGCCGGCCTGCGCGGTCAGCTCGCGAATCTCGGTCACGTCGCGCACGCACAGCATCAGGCGTACGACCGTGTCGGTCTCGTCGGTGATCGCCGACCAGCTCAGGTCGAGCCACTTGTCGCGGCCGTCCGGCATCCGCTTCGCGACTTCGTTCACGAGCAGGTGCTCGTTGAACTCGAAGTTCATGCTGTCTTCGCCAAGGCATGCGTGCACGGCCGCATCGACCTGCGAGCGGGCGTCGGAACCGATGTTCGAGTCGTCGAACACGAGCGCCATCAGGTCGCGGCCCGCGATGTCGTTCGTCTCGAAGATGGTTTCGAGGTACGCCGAATACTCCGCATGCACGACGCCGCCCTCGACGACGGTCAGGATCCCCTGCTGCATGTTCTGCAGCATCGCCTGGATGTCGGCCGTCTTCTGCTTGAGCTGCGCCGAGTTCTCCTGGATCTTCTCGATCATCCCGTTGAACGCGACGATCGAATGGCCGATTTCGTCCATCCGGCCCACCGGCACGCGGCGCGTGAAATCCTGGCTCGTCGCGATTTCGCTCATCGCCGTCTGCATCCCGATCAGCGGGCGCGTGATCTGGCGATACAGCAGCAGGCCGAGCGCGGTCAGCAGCACGATGACCGTGCCGGCGACGCCCGCGATCGCGGTCGCCGTGGTCGACAGCATCCCGTTCAGCGCGCTGATCGCGTCGTCCTTCTGGCGGTTCTTCTCGACGCGCAGCGTGTCGACGATGCTTTCGAGTTCGTCGCGATACTGCGCGACGTTCGCGAACAGGTAGGCCTGCGCCATCTCGGGCTTGCCGTCGGCCTTCATCTTCACGGTGTCGTCGATCGCCGCGAAATAGTTCGTAGCGCTCTCCTTCGCCTGCGAGACGAGCCCGACCTGCGCCTGGCCGACCGCCGACTTCGCCTGCCCGTCGAGCGCGGCGCGCAGCGCGCCCTGCTTCGCCTTCAGCTCGTCGCGCGCCTGCGCGGCGGTATTCGCGTCGGGCGCATAGACGAGCGTCATCGTCGCGATCTGGATGTTCTTCACATCGGCGACGAGATCCGCCGACGCGAGCGCGCTCGGCACGATTCCCTGGGTGACCTGGCGTACCTCGGATGCGCTCTTGCGCGTCTGGTACACGGCATAGATGCCGATCGCGGACAGCGCGAAGAACGTCAGGACGACTAGCAGCGTAATGCGATGACGGATGGTCATGAGTACAGCTCCCCGCAGCGATCCGGCTTCGATCGCCGTTTGGTCTATTGAAAGAATGTGAGCGCCGAATTATCGGGGATGGTGTATGACGCTCCGATGACCGAAAATCATTCATTCATTGATAAAAATGAAATGAATAATTGTGACGAAAGCGCCCTAAAGTATTGCCGGGATCTGCCGTTAACCTCGTGCCACGAGGCTTCGACCGGCGGTCCTGCGCGGCCTTTGAATTCCAGGTTCGGATATTTTATTTTTATTTATTTAATCCGCTGATTAGCCGCAATCGGGCTTTCGTAAAACGTTTGCGCATTATCGACGAATTCAGTCGAATTCGCGATTTTTTATTGCCGGAGCGTGATTCGACGGACGGATGAAAACGATTCCGCCCGCCCCGGGAGCGACGATGCGATGGGCTGCATCGTCGGCCCCGGGGCGGGCGGAAGCGGCTAACGACCGGTTAGTGGCTGCTGGCGCGCGTCGCCCCCAGCCCCGTTTCCGAACGCACCTGCTGCGCGGCGAACGCGCCCTTCTCCGCCTTCGCGCGCAGGCTCGTGTCGAGGACCGAGAACAGCCATACGCCCACGAAGCCGATCGTCATCGAGAACAACGCGGGCGACGTGTACGGGAACCACGCTGAACCCTTCGGATAACCAAGCGTCGCCTCCCACACCGACGGCGACACGATCGTCAGCCCCACCGACGAAACCAGCCCGAGGAAGCCGCCGATGACCGCGCCACGCGTGGTACAGCCCTTCCACATCATCGACAGGAACAGCACCGGGAAATTGGCCGATGCCGCCACGGCAAACGCCAGCGACACCATGAACGCGACGTTCTGCTTCTCGAACGCGATGCCCAGCAGCACGGCGATCACGCCGAGCACCAGCGTCGTGATGCGCGACACCTTCAGCTCGTCGGCACTGTTGGCCTTGCCGTTCTTGAAAACGGTCGCGTAGAGATCGTGCGACACCGCGGACGCACCCGACAGCGTGAGCCCGGCCACCACCGCCAGGATCGTTGCGAACGCCACGGCCGAGATGAAGCCGTAGAACACGTCGCCGCCCACCGTCTTGGCCACCAGCACCGCGGCCATGTTGGCCGTGCCCGCGCCACCCTTGATCACGCCCTTGGCCACGTCGGCCAGTTCCGGATTGGTCAGCACCAGCGTGATCGCACCGAAGCCGATGATGAAGATCAGCACGTAGAAGTAGCCGATCCACGTGGTGGCCCAGAACACGGATTTACGGGCCTCTTTCGCATCCGGCACCGTGAAGAAGCGCATCAGGATGTGCGGCAGGCCGGCGGTGCCGAACATCAGCGCCATGCCGAACGAGATGGCCGAGATCGGATCCTTGATGAACCCGCCCGGCGACATCACCGACAGCCCGATCCGGGTCGCGTCGTCCGGCGCCTTGCCGGCATTCGCGGCGATCGCGGTCTTGACTTCCACGGCATGGGCGAACAGCGCCTCCGGGCTGAAGCCGTACTGCGCGAGCACCATGATCGCCATGAAGGTCACGCCCGCGAGCAGCATGCACGCCTTGATGATCTGCACCCAGGTAGTGGCCGTCATGCCGCCGAACAGCACGTAGACCATCATCAGCGCACCGACGATCACGACGGCCACCCAGTAGTCGAGACCGAACAGCAGCTTGATGAGCTGCCCCGCGCCCACCATCTGCGCGATCAGGTAGAACGCCACCACCACCAGCGTGCCGATCGCGGCGAAGCTGCGGATCGGCCCCTGCTCGAAGCGATAGCCCGCGACGTCGGCGAAGGTGAACTTGCCGAGGTTGCGCAGCCGCTCGGCCATCAGGAACGTGATGATCGGCCAGCCGACCAGGAAGCCGATCGAGTAGATCAGGCCATCGTAGCCCGACGTCATCACCGCCGCGGAAATGCCGAGGAACGATGCCGCCGACATGTAGTCGCCCGAGATCGCCAGGCCGTTCTGGAACCCGGTAATGCCGCCGCCGGCGGTGTAGAAATCCGCGGCGGAACGCGTGCGCGACGCCGCCCACTTGGTGATCCACAACGTCCCGGCCACGAACAGCGCGAACAGGACGATGGCCGTGGTGTTGGTGGCCTGCTTGGCGGTCTGCCCGACATCGCCGCCGCCCGCGACGGCCACGCCGCACACGAGCGCGGCCAGCAGCGCGACCAGCGTCATCGAAAGTGTCTTCTTCATTGGGCGACGTCCTGCAAGATGTCCTGCGTCAGTTGATCGTATTCGTTGTTCGCGCGGCGCACGTAGATGCCCGTGATGACGACGGTGAACACGATCACCGCCATGCCCACCGGTACGCCGACACTCGTCACGCCGGTGCTCACGGGCTTCGCGAGGAACGACTTGTCGAATGCGATCAGCGCGATGTAGCCGTAGTACACGATCAGCATCAGCACGGTCAGGCAGACACCGAGCGTATTGCGCCGTCGCTTGAGCTGCGCATACTTCGGATGCGCTTCGATCTTTTTCACCAACCCATCATGCATCGCCTGTCTCCTGGTTTGCTTTTTGAATGAGTTCGGCGATTCTGAACAGCGAAGCTGACTGCGCGCTTACTCGATCTTTCGAGGGCGGCCTCCCGGGCACTATGGTTTTCCCTAGCGGTACGGGGCGTAGCGCCGCTGTCGGAAGCGAGATGCTTGATGGGTGTACGCGCCCCTGCGCGGGGCGCGCCGTATCGTCGACGTCATTTCGGCGCAGCGATGCGGGTTAGTCCGGACGCAATATTTCGATAGTTCTCAATAAGCGGATAGTCGCGCGCAGCGTCGATCACGGATCGAGCGCGCCGCCCGACCATCCCGCCGACGGCCGCGAGCCCGTCAGCTTCAGCGCGACGTCGCCCTGCGCGACCAGCCGCTCGCGATTGCGCGTGACGATGCGTCCGGCCTGCGGCGCGACCAGCACGTACTCGCTGCCGGGCATGCCCGGATGCGCGACGATCCGCGCGATGCGCTCGCCCGCGTCGACGGTCGCACCGAGTTCGCGCTCGTACACGAGCACGCCCGACACCGGCGCGAGCACCGTCTCCATGTGCGCGATCGGCACGGCCTCGCCCTGCCAGTCGTGCGCGTCGACAGGCTCCGCAATCACGCCACGGCCACGCAGGAACGCGAGCACGCCGTCGGCGTCGCGCTCGGCGAGTACATCGGATACGTCGGATTGCCCGCGCAGCTCGACGGTCGCGACGAGCCGCTCGCGCAGGCCGCCGTTGCGCGCCCAGTGCGCGGCGATCGCACCTTCGAACGCGCCGTCGTCGTCCTCGTCCCACAGGATCGCGACGTCGACGCCGAGCGCGGCCGCGAGATCGCGACTGGCCGGCCACAGATCGCGGTGCAGGTACATGTACGGCAGCGCTTCGGAATCGGTATGCAGGTCGAGCACGATATCGGCGCCGCACGCGGCGTCGAACAACGTGCGCTGCCAGGCGGCGAATGTCGTCGCGGGCCGGCGCGCCGCGGCCGATTCATGGAAATGCCGGTTGAAATTGCGTTGCGTCGCATCGTGGAAGCGGCCAAGCAGCCGCCCTTGCCGGAACTGCGCGAGCCCGAGCGGGTTCGCCTGCGGCACTACCGTCACCGTGCCGCGCAGCATGCCGCGATCGTGCGCCGCGCACAGCTGCGGGAGCAAGCGGTGCAGTACGAGCATGCCGGCGATCTCGTCCGCATGCACGCCGGCCTGCAGATGCACGCGCGGCCCGTCGCCGCCCGACAGCCGCCACGCGCGAATCGCGAGCGGCTGCCCGCTGTCGCCGGGCACCTGCCATGCCAGCGCCTCGATCATCGTCCGTCCTCCCTCGGGTTCGGCTTGCCCATCACGACACTGCGTGCGAATCCGCGCCAAGGCTCGCGACGAATGCCACAATGCGCTCGCATGCGTCGGCCAGCTTCGCATCGTCGACGACGAAGCCGAAGCGCACGAAGCCGGACGCGGTATCGCCGAACGCGCTCGCGTCGAGCAGCGCGACCTGCTTTGCGCGGAACAATCCCCACGTGAATGCGTGCGCATCGAGCCCCGTGCCGCGCACGTCGACCATCATGAACATTCCGGCTTCCGGCAGCAGGCAACGCAGCCCCGGCACGTCGCGCAGGCGCGCGTAGGCCAGGTCGCGGCGGCACCGGTACAGCTCGCGCATGTCGGCGACGATCGCGGCCTTGTTGTCGAGCGCGGTGACGGCCGCCTGCTGGATGAAGCCCGGCAGCCCGTACAGCATGCACAGCGCGAGCCGCTCCGCGTGTTCGATCAGCTCGGCCGGGCCGATCGCCCAGCCGACCCGCCAGCCGGGCATCGCATGCGATTTCGACAGGCTGCCGATCGTCACCGTGCGCGCGGCCATCCCCGGCA
Organism: Burkholderia sp. Ap-955; assembly: GCF_011753045.1. Classification (NCBI taxonomy): domain Bacteria; kingdom Pseudomonadati; phylum Pseudomonadota; class Betaproteobacteria; order Burkholderiales; family Burkholderiaceae; genus Burkholderia; species Burkholderia sp. Ap-955. The sequence continues at coordinate 5,940 of NZ_VWWH01000022.1, read as the reverse complement.
GCGACGCGATGCTGACCAGGTCGCGCTCGAACGTCAGTTCCGCATAGACCTCGTCGGACACGACCCACAGATCCCGCTCGCAGGCGAGCTGCGCAATGCGTTCGAGATCGGCGCGCGGTAAGACGACGCCGGTCGGGTTGCAGGGTGTCGCGAAGAAGATCGCCTTCGTGCGCGGTGTCACGGCCGCTTCGAGCGCGTCGAAGTCGAGATGAAAGCCGCGCGACGCATCGACCGGCACGGGTACGAGCGTCGCGCCCGACGCGCGCACGCTCGCTTCGTACGTCAGGTACATCGGCTCCGGCACGATCACCTCGTCGCCCGTCTCGCACAGGCACATCGCCATCGCGAACAGCGCGTTCTGCGCGCCGGCCGTCACGATCACGTGCTCGGCACCGACGGCCTGCCCGGACGCCTTCGCATGCTCCCGCGCGATCGCCGCGCGCAACTCCGCACGGCCGCGCACCTCGCTGTAGTGCGTATCGCCGCCGCGCAGCGCGGTCACCGCGCGCTCGACGATCACGTCGGGCGTCGCGAAATCCGGATCGCCGACGCTCAGGATGATCGCCGGCTCGCCCGCCGCGACGGCCGCCTGTGCCGCGTAATGAATGTCCCATGCAGTCGTGCGCTTGCCCTGCAGGCGATCGACCAGCTTCGAATAGTTCATGCGTTCTCCGTCGCGCGGCGCCCGAGCGGCCGCCGCATCTTCAAGGGTTCGTTCACCGCGGCATGCGTACCGGCACACGCCGCTCGAGCCGGCCGAACGCGCGTTCGATCACGAACGCGAGCACGACGTAGATCACGGCGATCGCCAGCAGCGGCTCGTAGGTCCGCAGCGTCTGCGCGCGGATGTAGTTCGCGGCGCCGAGCACGTCCATCACCGCGACCGTCGACGCGAGCGCGGTCGATTTCAGCAGCATCACCGTCTCGCCCGCGAGCGTCGGCAGCAGGATCTGGATCGCACGCGGCAGCCACACGCGCCGCGCGATCATCGACGGGCGCATCCCCATCGCGCGCGCCGCCTCGATCTCGCCCTTCGGTACGCCGCGCAGGCCCGCGCGCAGTACCTCGCCGACATACGCGCCGACGCTGATCACCAGCGCGAACGCGACATACCAGAAGCCGTCGCGCAGGAACGGCCACAGCACGCTGTCGCGCAGCGCGGGCCAGCCGGCGAACAGCGAGCCGACGCCGTAGTAGATCAGGTAGATCTGCACGAGCAGCGGCGTGCCGCGTATCACTTCGGTGAAAGCCTTGCTGACGCGCGCGACGACCGGGTTGCCCGACAGCCGCGCGAACGCGACGACGATCGCGAGCGCGAAGCCGAACACGGCCGAGATGACGAGCAGCTTGACGGTGGTCAGCACGCCAATCAGCAGCAGCGATCCGTAGGAAGACAGTACGCTCAGATCCATGACGTTGATCCGGTTCGGTCGAAAAAGACGTGAGAAGACCCGGCGTGGCTCACGATGCCGGCATCCAGCGGCCGAAACGCCGCTCGATCTCGCGAAACAGCATGCCGGACAACGACGTGATCGCGAAGTACACGGCCGCGACCATCAGGTAGTAGTGCATGTACTCGCGCGTCGACCCGGCCGCCTGCTTCGCGGTGTAGAGCAGCTCGCTGTAGCCGACCACGCTGATCAGCGCACTGTCTTTCACGAGAATCAGCCACAGGTTCGTGAAGCCGGCCAGCGCATACGGCGCCATCGCCGGCAACGTCACGCGGCGGAACACGAGCGACGGTGGCGCGCCGAATGCGCGCGCCGCCTCGATCTGCCCGTACGGGATCGCGAGGATCGCGCCGCGGATGATCTCGGCCGCATACGCGCCCTGCACGATGCCGAGCACGATCACTGCCGCCGCGAAGCCGTTGACCGCGACCGGCCCGGCGCCGACTGCCGTCATCAGCAGGTTGATGGCATCGGTGCCCGCGTAGTAGAGCAGCAGGATCAGCAGCAGCTCGGGCACCGCGCGGCACAGCGTCGTGTAGCCCTGCGCGAGCCGCTCCAGCACGTGCACGCCGGACAGCTTCGCGGCCGCACCCAGCAGCCCGAGCACGATGCCGACGACGAACGCGCCGAGCGAAATCTCGAGCGTCACGCCCGCGCCCTGCAAGAGCGCGACGCCCCAGCCGTCCGGGTCCATGCCCAGGTAGCTCACCCATCCCCAACCGTCCATGCCGCCTCCTCGTCCGTGCGTGACGCCCGTGTGCGCTCGATCAGTGCGGCCAGAGGTCGATCGGGAAATACTTCTTCGCGATCTGTGCGTACTTGCCTGATGCATGCAGTTGCTCGAGCGCCTGGTCCATCTGCTGCTTGAGCGGTGCATCGGCCTTGCGCATCCCCGCGCCGACACCGTAGCCGAAGATCGCCGGGTCCATCTTCACGCTGCCGGGGCCCTTCAGCTCGAACGCCGAACCGTCCTTCGACTTCAGGAAATCGAGAATGCCGAGCTGGTCGAGATACATCGTGTCGATGCGGCCGGCAACGAGGTCGGCGTTGCAGTCATCCTGCGTGTTGTACAGGCGCACCGTCGCGGACTTGCCGTAGGCCATCTTGATGAACTCGGCGTTCGCGGTCGAACCCTGCACGCCGATCACCTTGCCCTTCAGCCCGTCCGGCGTCAGCGTGAGCTTCTGGTTCTTCGCGCCGACGAAGGTGCCCGGCGTCTCGTAATACGGCCGCGAGAACGCGATCACCTTCTGGCGCTCCGGCGTAATCGACATCGAGTTGAAGATCACGTCGATCTTGTCGCTGAGCAGCGCCGGGATGATGCCGTCCCACGCGACTTCCTTGATCTCGCACTTCGCCTTCATCTGGTCGCACAGCGCGCGGATCAGGTCCGCCTCGAAGCCGCTCCACTGGCCCGTCGGGCTCTTCATCAGGAACGGCGGATAGGGCTCGGCCGCGACCCCGAAGCGCAGCACGCCCGACGACGCGTGCGCGGAACCGAACGGCGCGAGCGCCGCGAGGACGAGACTCAACAGGCACAGCAGACTGCGTGCGACGCGTTTCATGGTCGGACTCCTTGCAGGAAAGATAGGGATCGGGGCGGCCGGCCGTACTGGCACGCGCGGGCCGCGCCCGCGGTTCAGTGGCGTTGCCGATGTGCGTTGACGAACTGGCGGCAGCGTTCGCTCTGCGGCGCGTCGAAGATCTCGGCCGGCGTGCCGCTCTCCTCGACGCGCCCTTCGTGCAGGAACAGCACCTTGTTCGACACGTCGCGCGCGAACGCCATTTCGTGCGTGACGAGAATCATCGTGCGGCCTTCGCACGCGAGATCGCGAATCACCTTCAGCACTTCGCCGACGCGTTCCGGATCGAGCGCGGACGTCGGCTCGTCGAACAGCATCACCCTGGGCCGCATCGCCAGCGCGCGCGCAATCGCAACGCGCTGCTGCTGGCCGCCGGACAGGAACGCGGGATAGACGTTGCGCTTGTCGGCAAGGCCGACGCGTTCGAGCAGCTGCTCGGCGCGCGCGATCGCTTCGGCGCGCGGTTCGCGCAGCACGTGCACGGGCATCTCGATCACGTTCTCGAGCACCGTGCGGTGCGCCCACAGGTTGAAGCTCTGGAACACCATCCCGAGCCGCGTGCGAATGCGCTCGACCTGGCGCGGATCGGTCGGCACCGTGCGACCCTTGCGGTCGACCTTCAGGCCGATCTCCTCGCCGTCGACCACGATGCGTCCGCGGGTCGGCGTCTCCAGCAGGTTGATGCAGCGAAGCAGCGTGCTCTTGCCCGAGCCGCTCGCGCCGATCAGCGAGATCACTTCGCCTTCGCGCGCGCTCAGCGACACGCCCTTCAACACCTCCAGCTCGCCGAACCGCTTGTGCAGGTCCGTCACCTGCACGCGCGCCTCGACGGCCGCCTTCACGCTCTCCACCCGCGCCAACATGCTGTCTCCTGTGTCGAATTCTCATGCCCGTCCCGTGCGGGACCGCGGCGTCTTGTTGAATGGCCGACCAACCTCATGCGGAGTCGAGTATAGGCGCTGTTGAACGGTGGTTCAACAGATTTCAAGCATCCTGGAGCAAGGGTTTTCGCGGGTTCCGCACCGCTTTCGATGGTGTAATTGAACAAGCGTCCGACACTCCCCTATAATCGGTGCCATGACGATTCCGTAAGGTCACTCCGTGAAAAAGACTCCTGGCAGCGCACCGGTTCAGACCCGCGGCCGCGGTATCCGCGAAACGCCCGCGGTGCGGCAGCAATCGATCATCGACGCAACGATGCGCTGCATCGCGCGCTACAGCTATTCGGAAACCACGATCGACCGCATCTGCGCGGAAGCGAAGGTGTCGCGCGGGCTGATCAACCATCACTTCCAGTCGAAAGACGAACTGATGGCGCAGACCTACAAGCGGCTCGCGGCCGACCTGCTCGACGTGTCGCGCGCGGCGGCCGCGAACGCAACCGGCCCCGAGGACAAGCTCGACGCGATCATCAAGGTGTGTTTCGCCGCGCCGGTGTTCGCGCCGAAGAACGTGAAGGTGTGGCTCGGCTTCTGGAGCGTCGCCCACAGCGACCCGGTGATCCGCAAGGCGCACAAGGAGCTGTACGCCGGCTACCGACAAGCCCTGAAGAAACTGTTCGACCAGATCGCGGAAGTGCGTGGCGGGACCGTCGACAGCGATCTCGCCGCGCTGACGCTGACGGCCGTGATCGACGGGTTCTGGCTCGAACTTGCGCGCGACCCGACGTCCTTTACCGCGGAAGACGCGCTGGCGAGCTGCCTGCGCATCGTCGATACGTTCCTGCCGCCGCCGAAGACGGCGCGCAAGCGCGCGTAACGCGGCGCGCCGGTGGCATGACGCAGCATCGCCGCCGGCAACCCGGCGGCGCACTCGACGGCCTCGCATGGCGAGGCCGTTCGCGTTTTCAGCGCGCGCGAATCTCGATCAGATACGGTGCGTCATGCGCCGCCGCTTCGCTGAGCGCCCTGGCCAGCGAAGCGCCCTCTTCGACGCGTTGCGCGCCCCATCCATACGCCCGTGCGATCGCGACGAAATCCGGCGTATGCAGATCCACGCCGACCGGCTCGACCCCGCCATCGACCATCGCGCGCTTGATTTCCCCGTATCCGCCATTGTTCAGCAGCACGACGATCACGCGCGCACGATGCTGCACCGCCGTGCCGAGCTCCGCGAGCGTGTACTGGAATCCGCCATCGCCGGCGATGCAGACCACCGGCCGCGACGCATCGCCGAGGCTCGCGCCGACGGCGGCCGGCAGCCCGTAGCCGAGCGAGCCGAACCCGACCGACGCGTTGAACCAGCTGCGCGGGCGCGGCGCCGCGAAGCCGACGTTGCCTGCGTAGACGATGCGCGTCGAATCCCCGACGATCGCCGCATCGGGCAGCGTGTCGCGCACGCTGTCGAGCAGCGCGAGATCGCGGTGCATTTCGTCGTTCAGTTCCTGTCGCGCCGCCGCACGGCACCTCGTCGCGCGTTCGATGCCGTCGCGATCCGCACGGGCGCTCGCGTCGCCGGGCCATACGCGCCGCAGCGCGCGCAGGGTTTCGCCGACGTCGCCGAGCAACGGCAGCGCGGGCACCGCATTGCGGCACAGCTGCTGTGGATCGATGTCGATCCGCACGAGCCGCGCGGGCATCGAGAAACTGCGCGTCGCATACAGGTCGTAATCGGTCGGCCCGAGCTCGGTGCCGAGCGCGACGATCAGGTCGCTGTCGCGCATCAGTGCGCGCACCGCGTCGCTCGACGCCGACCACGCGATGCCGAGCGGATGCGCGGGCGGCAGCACGCCACGACCGTTGATCGTCATCACGACCGGCGCATCGAGTGCTTCGGCGAGCCACCGCACGTCGTCGGACGCGTCGAGCGCGCCGCCGCCCGCGAGGATCAGCGGCGCGCGCGCGGCAGCCGCCTTCGCGCGCAGCGCGTCGATGCCGTCGGCCGATGCGGGACCGGGTGCGATGCGC
>NZ_VWWH01000230.1:0-692 GCF_011753045.1 Burkholderia sp. Ap-955 | reverse complement strand
TCATCATCACCTGCGCGCACGCCGCATAGCCGAACATCGCGAGCACGGCGCCGACGAAGCGCGGCTGGCGAAACAGCGCGAGATCGATCATCGGCCGCGCCTGCCAGCGCTCCGCGCCGATGAATGCCGCGAACAGCGCGGCGGCCAGCGCGAGCCGGCCGAGTGTCGCGGCCGACAGCCAGCCGTGCGACGGCGCGCCGATCAGCGCCGCGATCGCGCACGCGAGCGCCGCGCCGAACAGCAGGCTGCCGGCCGCGTCCACGCGCTTCGCGTGCGGATCGCGCGATTCGTCGATCGCGACACGCGCACCGGCCGCAAGCAGCAGGCAGACGGGCAGGTTCAGCAGGAACACCCAGCGCCAGCCGATCCATTGCGTGATCGCGCCGCCGACGAGCGGCGCGATGGCTGTCGCGATCCCCATGCACATGCCCCAGATCGCCCACGCGCGCGCCCGTTCGCGCCCCTCCGGGAAACGGTTCGCGATCACGGCGAGCGCGGCCGTCAGCAGCAGCGCGGCGCCGCCGCCCTTCACCGCCCGCGCCGCGATCAGCCAGCCGGCCGTCGGCGCGACGCCGCAGCCGAGCGACGCGAGAAAGAACAGCGCGAGCCCCGTGAAGAGCATCCGCTTGCGCCCGAAGCGGTCGGCAAGCCCGCCGGCCGGCAGCAGGCATGCGGCGAACGCGGTCATGTAA
>NZ_VWWH01000229.1:0-768 GCF_011753045.1 Burkholderia sp. Ap-955 | reverse complement strand
CTGCTGGCGAGCGCGGCGGCCGGCGCGCTCGCGGGCGCGCTGCCCGGCAGCGTGCTCGCCCAAAGTGCGCAAGCCGCACCGAAACGCGTGGTCGTGATCGGCGGCGCACTCGCGGAAACCGCGTTCGCGCTCGGCGGCGCGGAAACGCCGCGCTACCGGCTCGTCGGCGCCGACACGACCTGCACGTACCCCGACGCCGCGAAGCGGCTGCCGAAGGTCGGCTACCAGCGCGCGCTGTCGGCCGAGGGGCTGCTGTCGCTGCGGCCCGATCTCGTGCTCGCGTCGGCGGAAGCCGGCCCGCCCACCGCGATCGCGCAAGTCAAAAACGCCGGCGTCGCAGTGACGACGTTCGATGAACGCCACGACGTCGAATCGGTGCGCGCGAAGATCACGGGCGTCGCGCAGGCGCTCGACGTGCGCGACGCGGGTGCCGCGCTGCTGCAACGTTTCGACCGCGACTGGCAGGCCGCGCGCGATGCGGTCGCTGCCCGTGCGCCCGGCGGCGCGCAGCCGCCGCGCGTGCTGTTCGTGTTGAACCATACCGGCAACCAGGCGCTCGTCGCCGGCCAGCGCACGGCCGCCGACGCGATGATCCGCTACGCGGGCGCGCACAACGCGATGCAGGGCTTCGATCACTACAAGCCGCTGACGACCGAGGCGCTGGCCGCCGCCGCGCCCGACATCGTGCTGATCTCCGACGAAGGGCTCGCGGCCGTCGGCGGCCGCGCCGCGCTGCTCGCGACGCCCGGCTTCGGCGCGACGCCGGCC
>NZ_VWWH01000228.1:0-771 GCF_011753045.1 Burkholderia sp. Ap-955 | reverse complement strand
TGATCGGCTTCGTCTGGCCGGCCCAGAACCCTGAACTGATGCAGCAGCTGGCCGCGAAGCGGGCCACGGTGCTGGCGATCGATTCGCTGCCGCGCACGCTGTCGCGCGCGCAGAAGATGGATGCCCTTACGTCGATGGCCGGCGTGAGCGGCTACCGCGCCGTCATCGAGGCGGCCCATGCGTTCGGCCGCTACTTCAACGGACAGATCACGGCCGCAGGCAAGGTGCCGCCGGCCAAGGTGTTCGTCGCCGGCGCGGGCGTCGCCGGCCTCGCGGCGATCGGCACGGCCGCGGGCCTCGGCGCGATCGTGCGCGCCAACGACACGCGCGCGGAAGTGGCCGACCAGGTCAAGTCGCTGGGCGGTGAATTCGTCAAGGTCGACTACGAGGAAGAAGGCTCGGGCGGCGGCGGCTACGCAAAGGTGATGAGCGAAGGCTTCCAGCAGGCGCAGCGCGCGATGTACGCGCAGCAGGCCAAGGACGCGGACATCATCATCACCACCGCGCTGATCCCCGGCAAGCCGGCGCCGAAGCTGATCACGGCCGAGATGGTGCAGTCGATGAAGCCGGGCAGCGTGATCGTCGACATGGCCGGCGAGCAAGGCGGCAACTGCGAGCTGACGGTGCCGGGCGAAGCCGTGGTACGTCATGGCGTGACCATCGTCGGCTACACGGATCTCGCGTCGCGCCTGGCACGACAGTCGTCGACGCTGTATGCGACCAACCTGCTGCGCGTGGTCGAGGAGCTGTGCAAGGGCAAGGACGGCACGA
>NZ_VWWH01000227.1:0-786 GCF_011753045.1 Burkholderia sp. Ap-955 | reverse complement strand
GCCGCTCGTCACGAACGGCTTTTCCGGATCGTTCGGGATCGCGTTCTTGTTCACCGTGATGTGCGCCGCGCCCAGTGCCGCTTCCGCTGCCTTGCCCGTGATGTTCTTTGCACGCAGGTCCACCAGCATCACGTGGCTTTCCGTGCGGCCCGACACGATCCGCAGGCCGCGCTTCACCAGCGTTTCTGCCAGCACGCGGGCGTTCTCGACCACCTTCTCCTGGTATGCCTTGAACTCCGGCGACAGCGCTTCCTTGAATGCCACCGCCTTGCCCGCGATCACGTGCATCAGCGGGCCGCCCTGGATCCCCGGGAAGATCGCCGAGTTGATCGGCTTCTCGTACTCGGCCTTCATCAGGATCACGCCGCCGCGCGGGCCGCGCAGGCTCTTGTGCGTCGTCGTCGTCACGAAGTCCGCGTGCGGCACCGGGTTCGGGTACACGCCTGCCGCGATCAGGCCGGCGTAGTGGGCCATGTCGACCATCAGGTACGCGCCGACCGACTTCGCGATCTTCGCCAGACGTTCGAAATCGATCTTCAGCGAGAACGCCGACGCGCCCGCGACGATCAGCTTCGGCTTGTGTTCCTGCGCGAGCTTCTCGGCCGCTTCGTAGTCGATGTCTTCGTTCTCGTTCAGGCCGTAGCTCACCACGTTGAACCACTTGCCCGACATGTTCACGGGCGAGCCGTGCGTCAGGTGGCCGCCATGCGCGAGGCTCATGCCCATGATCGTGTCGCCCGGCTTGAGCATCGCGAAGAACACGCCCTGGTTCGCCTGCGAACCCGA
>NZ_VWWH01000226.1:0-818 GCF_011753045.1 Burkholderia sp. Ap-955 | reverse complement strand
GCGCTGAACCGTGCAGGCAGCCGCGTGATCGTGAAGGCCGACGGCGTCTACCTGTGGGACTCGGACGGCAACAAGGTGATCGACGGGATGGCCGGCCTCTGGTGCGTGAACGTCGGCTACGGCCGCAAGGAACTCGCCGACGCCGCGTATCGCCAGATCCAGGAGCTGCCGTTCTACAACACGTTCTTCAAGACCACCCACCCGCCGGTGATCGAACTCTCCGCGATGCTCGCGGAAGTCACGCCGAAGGGCTTCAACCACTTCTTCTATTGCAACAGCGGCTCGGAAGGCAACGACACCGTGCTGCGCCTCGTGCACCAGTACTGGCGCGTGCAGGGCCAGCCGCAGAAGAAGTACGTGATCTCGCGCAAGAACGGCTATCACGGCTCGACGATCGCCGGCGGCACGCTCGGCGGGATGGGCTACATGCACGAGCAGATGCCGTCGAAGGTCGAGAACATCGTGCACATCGACCAGCCGTATTTCTTCGGCGAAGCGGCGGCCGGCGAAACGCCGGAAGCGTTCGGTCTCGCCCGCGCACAGCAGCTCGAAGCGAAGATCCTCGAACTTGGCGCGGAGAACGTCGCGGCGTTCATCGGCGAGCCGTTCCAGGGCGCGGGCGGCGTGATCTTCCCGCCATCGACGTACTGGCCGGAAATCCAGCGGATCTGCCGCAAGTACGACATCCTGCTGGTGGCCGACGAAGTGATCGGCGGCTTCGGCCGCACCGGCGAATGGTTCGCACACCAACACTTCGGTTTCGAACCCGATCTCATCACGATGGCGAAGGGCCTCACGTCGGGCTACGTGCCGATGGG
>NZ_VWWH01000225.1:0-892 GCF_011753045.1 Burkholderia sp. Ap-955 | reverse complement strand
CGCACGTGTGCGTGGCGCCGGAAGACTTCGACCGCTTCACCGACAGCTTCGTCGCGACGTTCGGCGGCAAGAAGTCGAAGCAGGGCGTGTTCCAGGTCACGCCGACGCCGAGCCAGACGATGTCGCAACTGGTGCTCACGCCGGTCGGCACGATCTCGGTGTTCGGCTTCAAGACGCCGATCCCGTATCCGTTCTGCGAGGAGCGCACCGGCTACCTGGTGACCGACATGGACGTGGCCGTGAAATCGGCGCGTGCACATGGCGCGGACGTGGTCGTCGCGACGTTCCCCGATCCGATCGGGCGCGACGCGATCATCCGCTGGCCGGGCGGCGTGAACATGCAGCTTTACTGGCACACGCAGGCGCCGAATTACGACCCGCTGCAGACGGTGCCGGAAAACCGCGTGTACGTGTCGCCGGAACGCGCGGGCAAGCTCGCGCACGACTTCGCCGCGTTCTCGCACGGCAAGATCGTGTCGGACGTGCGCAAGGCGCCGGGCATCGAGATCGGCCGGCCGAACGACACGTACCGCCGCATTCGTATCGAATCGGGCTTCGGCAAGATGACCGTGCTCGCGACGGACGGCCATCTGCCGTTCCCGTTCGGGCGCGAGATGACCGGCTATGAAGTCGCCGACCTCGCCACGACGCTGAAGCAGGCCGAAGCCGCGGGCGTGACCGTGCTCGTGCCGCCGTTCACGTCGGACGGCCGTGACGCGGCGCTCGTGCAGTTCCCGGGCGGCTACGTCGCAGAAATCCACGCACGGTCGAAATGACGGTGCGCCGGCCGATCAAACCATCGTGGCGCGGCGCGCTGCCGGGCGTCGTGCTGGCCGGCGGCGTCGCGCTGCATGCCGGGACGGCGGCCGGTGCCGATGCGCCGGCCGCCGCC
>NZ_VWWH01000224.1:0-898 GCF_011753045.1 Burkholderia sp. Ap-955 | reverse complement strand
CCGTAGCTGTGCAGCCCGGACAGGAACATGTTGACGCCGAGGAACGCGAAGGTCGTCACGAGCAGGCCCGTGAGCGCCCACCATGCGGCCACCGTGCCGCGCAGCCCCTTCATCAGGCGCATGTGCAGCCACGCCGCGTAGTTGAGCCACACGATCAGCGCCCAGGTTTCCTTCGGGTCCCAGCTCCAGTAGCCGCCCCAGGCTTCGGCGGCCCACAGCGCGCCGAGGATCGTCGCGATCGTGAAGAACGCGAAACCGACCGCGATCGACTTGTACATCACGTCATCGAGCACGTCGAGCGTCGGCAGGCGATCGGCGAGCACGCCGCGCTCCTTCATCAGGTACGCGACCGACACCATCGCCGACAGCGCGAAACTGCCATAGCCGATGAAGTTCGCCGGCACGTGGATCTTCATCCACCAGCTCTGCAGCGCCGGCACGAGCGGCTGGATCTGCTGCGCGTCGCGCGCGACCGAGTACCACATCAGGAAGCCGACAGCCGCGCTGATCACCAGCAGCACGAACGCGCCGAGCGCGCGCGTGCCGTAGTGGCCTTCGTAATACAGATAGAGCAGCGCGGTGATCAGGCTGAACAGGACGAACACTTCATACAGGTTCGACACCGGAATGTGCCCGACGTCCGCCCCGATCAGGTAGGACTCGTACCAGCGCGCCATCAGGCCGGTGAAGCCCATCAGCACGGCGACCCACGTGAGCTTCTGGCCGATCGCGGAACCCGACTCCGAGCGCGCGAGCAAGCCGATCCAGTAGAAGATCGTCGCGAGCACGAACAGCGCGCTCATCCACAGGATGGCCGACTGGCTCGACAGGAAGTACTTGAGGAAGAACGCCGAATCGGCGCGCGCGAGATCGCCCTGGTAGATCTGGATCGACAGCA
>NZ_VWWH01000223.1:0-921 GCF_011753045.1 Burkholderia sp. Ap-955 | reverse complement strand
TAAGAGGTCAGTTCAAAAACCCCGTGAGGGGGCTGTTTACTTCCTCGGCGAGCTGTTAACCTTGGGCACCAGAACAACGGAAGCCCAAGGATGGAAGCGCCGATCATTGACGACGAACTGTGGATACTGATCGAACCATTGCTGCCGCCCGCGAAGCCTCGTGCGAAGAGCGATCCTGGTCGTCCGCGCGTTTGCGATCGTGCGGCGCTCAACGGCATCCTGTTCGTGTTCAAAACGGGAATCCGCTGGAACCACTTGCCGACTCGGCTGGGCTTCGGCTCGGGCGCAACTTGCTGGCGGCGATTGAACGACTGGCAAAAGGCTGGTGTATGGGACCAACTGCACGAGTTGCTGCTCGACAAGTTGCGTGCGGCCGGCCAGATCGATCTGTCATACGCTGCGGTCGATTCGTCGTCCGTGCGCGCCGTTGGGGCGGGCGAAAAACTGGCCCGAACCCCACGGATCGTGCGCGACCCGGTTCCAAGCACCACATCCTCGTAGACGCCAACGGCGTTCCCGTCGTCGCGATCCTGACCGGCGCGAACGCCAACGACGTCACGCAGTTGCTGCCGCTCGTTGATGCAATTCCGCCGATTCGCGGTGTCCGTGGCCGACCACTTCAGAAGCCCGGCGTCGTCTACGCCGATCGCGGCTACGATTCCACACGACACCGACGTGCGCTGCGTGAGCGCGGCATCAGGCCCGTGATCGCGAAGCGCCGGACCGAACACGGCAGCGGGCTCGGCAAGTATCGTTGGGTGGTCGAGCGTACGCACTCCTGGCTCCATAATTTCCGTCGTCTACGCACGCGCTTCGAGCGACGTGCCGACATTCACGAAGCATTCTTGAAACTTGGCTGCTCGCGCGTCTGCTGGAACGTCTTCAGGCGAGCTGAGCAAGGTTTTTGAACTGGCCTCTAAG
>NZ_VWWH01000222.1:0-931 GCF_011753045.1 Burkholderia sp. Ap-955 | reverse complement strand
GGCATCGTCCGCCCGCGCCCGCGCGGCACGCGTGAGCAGCGGATCGGCGCCGGCCAGGTCGCCGCGCGCGAGCGCCTGCAGGCCGCGCTGCTGCGCGATGTAGTCGGGATTGCGTTCGAGCTGGCGCTGCGCGTCGCGCTGGCGATCCAGTTCCGCGACGCGCTCGACGAATTCGGTATCGTCCGGCACGAGCGCGAGATACGCATGAAGTGCATCGAGATACGCGGGATCGCTGCCGGCCGACTGCAGCACACGCCGCCACAGCGCCATCGCCTCCGTATGGTCGGCGTCGGCGCGCTTCGCGAGCGCCCAGGCGATCCGGTTCGCCTCCGGCCGCGTATCGGCGCGCTGGTTCAAGAGCCGCGCCAGCGCCATCGTCGCGCTCGTGTCCTGCGGATCGGCCGCGACCGCACGGCGCAGCGCGGCGATCGCCGGCTCGCGTCCGCCCGGCGCATTCGACACGATCTGGTAATACTCGGCGCCGAGCGCACCCGACGGCGCGCCGTTCGGAAACAGCGCGACGATCCGCCGGGCTGCTTCGTCCGCGCGGCCGCTGCGCGCGAGCAGGCGAATCTGCGCCATCTCGCCCCGCCCGCTCGTCGCGACGCGGTATTCGTCAGCCGCCCGCCGCGTGGCGGGCGCATTCGGCGCCTGCGCCTGCAGGCGCGCGAGCGACGCCTGTGCGCCTTTCGCATCGCCGAGCCGCAGCAGCACGCGCACCTGTTCGGCCAGCAGCTCGGGATCGCCCGGCGCGATCAGCAACCCCTTGCGCAGCGCGTCGCGCGCGAGGTCGTCGCGATGCTTGACGCCCCACATCCGCGCGGTGTCGAGCTGACGCTGCGCATCGGCGGACGCGGCAGTCGCCGGCGCTGCGGGGTTCGCCACCGTCGCGTCCGCGGCGGTGCCCGGCGCCGCCGCGCACACCGACGAC
>NZ_VWWH01000221.1:0-896 GCF_011753045.1 Burkholderia sp. Ap-955 | reverse complement strand
CGCCCGCGAGCCGCCCGCAGGCGTCGTTCGCGCGCCGCCTGCTGCGCGCGTGGCCGCTGGCCCTGCTGCTCGCCGGGCTCGTCGGCATCGCCTACTGGGAAGACATGCAGCGCACGGCCGAACTCGCCGACATCGACGCGGCGATGCTCAGCGACGACCTGCCGCTCAACGCGTATCTCGATCACGGGTTCAACGCGTATCTGTCGCGCGCTCACTAACAGACAATAACGAGGGGATCGCACGGGTGAGTCAGAAGCGCGGCCTGGCCGTATTTTTCGGATGCGTAATCGCGATCGCCGTTTCCTACGTCGCCACTTATCCACGATTCCACCCGGCCCCCGCGACGACCACCGCCGCGGTCAGCAGCCCTGCCGCGCCCGCATCGGCCGCGACCGGGCTGACCACCGAACTTCCCCCGCTGCCCCTGCCCCTGCCGCTGCCGGCCGCTACCGGCCCGTTGTCGTGGGCGCGCCTCACACCGGCACAGCACGCGGCACTCGCGCCGTTCGCCGACCAATGGGACGGCTTCAGCGATGCTCGCAAGCGCAAATGGCTGAAGATCGCATCGCGTTTCGCGAAGTTGACGCCCGATGACCAGAAGCGCCTGCAGGACCGGATGACCGAATGGGCCAAGATGACGCCCGAACAGCGCCGCGTCGCGCGCGAGAATTACCAGAGTGCGAAGGAGCTTTCCGCGCAGGCGCGCGAGCGGGCGTGGAAGGCATACCAGCAACTCCCCGAAGAGCAGAAGGAACGTCTCGCGGCCGCCGAGCGCCGCCGCCGGCCGAGCGTCGTCAGTGCGCCGCCGACCGTCGCCGACCGAGACGTGCGCCGCCTCGTCAATTCGCACGAACACCCGGCAAGCGGCCCCGCCACCGCACCGGCGCCCGTCTCGA